>NZ_CABTJS010000167.1:0-1073 GCF_902485085.1 uncultured Kluyvera sp. | reverse complement strand
ACGGTCTAAATAGGCTGATTCAAGGCATTTACGGGAGAAAAAATCGGCTCAAACATGAAGAAATGAAATGACTGAGTCAGCCGAGAAGAATTTCCCCGCTTATTCGCACCTTCCCTAAAAATATCCCCTTCCTGGCGGTGGATAACCCGGCGGATTCTGCTGTGGAAGCCGTACGTGCGCTACGAACCAGTCTGCATTTCGCTATGATGGAGACTGAGAATAACATTCTGATGATCACCGGTGCGACGCCAGACAGTGGTAAAACATTTGTCAGTTCAACTCTGGCAGCGGTGATCGCCCAGTCCGATCAAAAAGTGTTATTTATTGATGCCGACTTACGCCATGGTTATTCGCATAACCTGTTTACCGTGAGTAATGCACATGGCTTGTCGGAATATCTGGCAGGTAAAGATGAGCTCAACAAAGTGATCCAGCATTTTGGCAAAGGAGGCTTTGATGTGATTACTCGCGGTCAGATGCCACCTAACCCGTCTGAACTGCTGATGCGCGATCGGATGCGTCAATTACTGGAATGGGCGAACGACCATTACGATCTGGTGATTGTCGATACGCCGCCGATGCTGGCGGTGAGCGATGCTGCGGTCGTGGGGCGCTCTGTCGGCACCAGCCTGCTGGTTGCGCGTTTTGGCCTGAACACCGCCAAAGAGGTGAGCTTGTCAATGCAGCGTCTGGAACAGGCAGGCGTCAATATTAAAGGCGCTATCCTCAATGGTGTGATTAAACGCGCCAGCACCGCTTACAGTTACGGCTATAACTATTACGGTTATAGTTACTCCGAGAAAGAGTAAAACTGAAGGTAAAGTGACCGGATGCGGCGTGAACTCCTTTTCCGGTCTACGCATTAGACAGTTCTTCGTTTGTCATCAGCCTCAGAGCATTCAGGTAGCTGAATGCTCTTTTTTATGCATTACAAACTGCACGCCGGTATGCGTGCTTCATTCACGATTTGCGTAAAACCGGCCAACGAACACATGCCCTGCGCATTTCGCTCTTCACATCCTGCCAGGGTCAGTTTCACCTCTCCGGGCGGCGTATTTAATGACAGCGGCGTT
>NZ_CABTJS010000166.1:0-32915 GCF_902485085.1 uncultured Kluyvera sp. | reverse complement strand
GCGGTTTTAAAGGCGATAACTTCCTGCTGATCCGTTTCCACGGCATGTACCAGCAGGACGATCGCGATATCCGCGCGGAACGCGCCGCCCAGAAGCTGGAGCCGCGCCATGCGATGCTGCTGCGCTGTCGTCTGCCGGGCGGGGTGATCACCACTACCCAGTGGAAGGCCATCGACAAATTTGCCGCTGATAACACCATTTACGGTAGCATCCGTCTGACTAACCGTCAGACCTTCCAGTTCCACGGTATTCTGAAGAAGAACGTGAAGCCGGTGCACCAGATGCTACACTCCGTCGGGCTTGATGCGCTGGCGACCGCCAATGACATGAACCGTAACGTGCTGTGTACCTCTAACCCGTATGAGTCAGAGCTGCACGCCGAAGCCTACGAGTGGGCGAAGAAAATTTCTGAACATCTGCTGCCGCGCACCCGCGCTTATGCGGAGATCTGGCTCGATCAGGAAAAAGTGGCGACGACGGACGAAGAGCCGATCCTCGGTTCAACTTATCTGCCGCGTAAGTTTAAAACTACCGTGGTGATCCCGCCGCAGAACGATATCGATCTGCACGCCAACGACATGAACTTCGTGGCTGTTGCTGAAAACGGCAAGCTGGTGGGCTTCAACCTGCTGGTCGGCGGCGGTCTGTCCATCGAGCACGGGAATAAGAAAACCTACGCCCGTACGGCGAGTGAATTCGGCTATCTGCCGCTTGAACATACGCTGGCGGTTGCGGAAGCGGTGGTGACGACGCAGCGCGATTGGGGTAACCGTACCGACCGCAAAAACGCTAAAACCAAATACACCCTTGAGCGCGTCGGCGTCGATACCTTCAAGGAAGAAGTTGAGCGCCGTGCGGGGATCAAATTTGAACCGATCCGCCCATACGAGTTCACCGGTCG
This sequence comes from uncultured Kluyvera sp., assembly GCF_902485085.1. Taxonomy (NCBI): domain Bacteria; kingdom Pseudomonadati; phylum Pseudomonadota; class Gammaproteobacteria; order Enterobacterales; family Enterobacteriaceae; genus Kluyvera; species uncultured Kluyvera sp. Next base: position 32,014 of record NZ_CABTJS010000166.1, on the reverse strand, counting down.
TGGCGACAGGATTGGTTGGGTGAAAGGGATCGACAACAACTGGCACCTGACGCTATTCATCGAAAATGGCCGTATTCTGGATTACCCGGGTCGTCCGCTGAAAACCGGCCTGCTGGAGATCGCGAAGATCCACAAAGGCGATTTCCGCATCACCGCCAACCAGAACCTGATCATCGCTGGCGTACCGGAAAGCCAGAAGGCGAAAGTAGAGAAGCTGGCTCGCGATCATGGTCTGATGAATGCGGTGAAGCCGCAGCGTGAAAACTCCATGGCCTGCGTGTCGTTCCCAACCTGTCCGCTGGCGATGGCGGAAGCCGAGCGTTTCCTGCCGTCGTTTACTGACAAAGTGGAATCCATTCTGGAAAAACACGGCATTCCTGAAGAACACATCGTGATGCGCGTCACCGGCTGTCCGAACGGCTGTGGCCGCGCGATGCTGGCTGAACTGGGGCTGGTGGGTAAAGCGCCGGGCCGCTACAACGTGCATCTGGGCGGTAACCGCATGGGTACGCGCATTCCGCGTATGTATCGCGAAAACATTACGGAAACCGAAATTCTCGCTTCCGTAGACGAACTGGTTGGGCGCTGGGCGAAAGAGCGCGAAGTGGGTGAAGGCTTCGGCGACTTTACGGTGCGTGCGGGCATCATTCGCCCGGTGCTCGATCCAGCGCGTGATTTCTGGGAATAACCTGAATTGCCGGATGGCGGCATAAATGCCTTATCCGGCCTACCGTCTGCGTAGGCCTGATAAGCGAAGCGCCATCAGGCAAGGCATACAGCGAGGAACTTATGTCCAAACTCGATCTAAATGCGCTGAATGAACTGCCAAAAGTCGAACGCGTGCTGGCTCTGGCGGAAACTAACGCCCAACTGGAAAAGCTAAGCGCCGAGGAGCGTGTGGCCTGGGCATTGGAAAACCTGCCCGGTGAATACGTGCTCTCCTCAAGCTTTGGTATTCAGGCGGCGGTAAGCCTGCATCTGGTAAACCAGATTCGCCCGGATATCCCGGTGATCCTCACCGATACCGGCTATCTGTTCCCGGAAACCTATCAGTTTATCGACGAGTTAACGGACAAACTCAAACTCAACCTACAGGTCTACAGCGCGAAAGAGAGCGCCGCCTGGCAGGAAGCACGCTACGGCAAACTGTGGGAGCAGGGCGTTGAGGGCATTGAGAAATACAATGACATCAACAAGGTTGAGCCGATGAACCGGGCGCTGAAAGAGCTCAACGCACAAACCTGGTTTGCCGGCCTGCGCCGCGAGCAGTCTGGCAGCCGCGCGACGCTGCCGGTGCTGGCGATTCAGCGCGGGGTCTTTAAAGTGCTGCCGATCATCGACTGGGACAACCGTACGGTTTACCAGTACCTGCAAAAGCACGGCCTGAAGTACCATCCGCTGTGGGATCAGGGCTATCTGTCGGTAGGCGATACGCACACCACCCGCAAATGGGAGCCGGGCATGGCGGAAGAAGAGACCCGCTTCTTCGGGCTTAAGCGCGAGTGCGGGCTGCACGAAGGGTAATGACTCTTTACTCTATTTAACGCCTCTTGCTGTATAGCCGGGGGCGTTTTTATTTGTCAGCAACATGTCTCGATACAGATGGCATCTGCAGAAATAATCATATCAGGGATAAAATAGCGTTAGCAGTTCGGAGTAAGCAGATTCGCAACTCTCACCATCTTGGTGAAAGCTTGAGATACCCGATAAGAAGGTTTTTCGGTGGAATGTGAGATGCATGATAATGATTTTTTTAGTCTTTTAAAATCAATGTGTTAATTTTTGCTTTTGAACTCTGAAAGTTGGTAGAAATTAAAGCGGTATAAAAATATAATGAATTCAATTGGTTATTTTTAGAGTGTTCCCCGCGTGAGCGGGGATAAACCGCAACCTAATTCTGCAACCTGGTTTACGTGCGCGTGTTCCCCGCGTGAGCGGGGATAAACCGGATTGAACGATCCCCGCATCCAGGCGAGCAGGGTGTTCCCCGCGTGAGCGGGGATAAACCGATTGCAGATGTAGAGAAAAAGTGTTGACAGTAGTGTTCCCCGCGTGAGCGGGGATAAACCGGCTATGAAGCAAAAATGCAGTCTATGGTGAATGTGTTCCCCGCGTGAGCGGGGATAAACCTGTACGCGAGTAGTCTATTTATTGATGCGTCTCGTGTTCCCCGCGTGAGCGGGGATAAACCGGGATTTCAGGCATAAAAAAACCGCCTTCAAGGGTGTTCCCCGCGTGAGCGGGGATAAACCGCATTATCGCCACGGTTGAGCAGGACGAAACGGGTGTTCCCCGCGTGAGCGGGGATAAACCGTGAATACTATCACCGACCCATTAGGCCAAACGGTGTTCCCCGCGTGAGCGGGGATAAACCGGTTCGTCCGGCACTTCAATATCTGCTGGCTTAGTGTTCCCCGCGTGAGCGGGGATAAACCGCTGATTCTGGCGTTGCTCATATCGCGCAATGAGTGTTCCCCGCGTGAGCGGGGATAAACCGTCGCGCCTTATTTCGTGAAAGTGGAAACACTGGTGTTCCCCGCGTGAGCGGGGATAAACCGATAGTAGTCTCTATAGCGTGGATAACCGAGGGGTGTTCCCCGCGTGAGCGGGGATAAACCGCGCTAACGTTCGTCGGCTTTTCCGGTATCTGTGTGTTCCCCGCGTGAGCGGGGATAAACCTAAAAATATACAAAAAGGGATTGTATTGAGGGCGTGTTCCCCGCGTGAGCGGGGATAAACCGCAAGCTGGTCTGAACGGTGATGCTTTCATCGGGTGTTCCCCGCGCCAGCGGAGATGGGTCGAAAGGATGGGTAATTATTCACGCCTCAAATGATTTGGTAAGCATTAATTATAATGAGTCGGTTATTGAGCTATTAATAATAGGCCTTATTACCTGGGCAATACGACTTTAAATGCCATAAAATCACTTTTTCTTTTTGCTAGTTACATTGTAGATGATTAGCATATCCTTTGTTATATATGGTTTAACTATATAGATAAATTTTGTTTTGTGACGATAAATAATACACATCTATTAGTCATATTGAAAAATAATGTAATAGGATGTTTTATATAATGATGTTTTGAGGTATATCAAAAAATAAATATATGAGTTGCCCAATATAGGCAGATATTCTTGTCACCAACTTGAGGCTTTTGTGACGATATTTAAGTATTGGGGAAAAAGCGCACGTGGAGACAAAAACGGTGGCGACGATTATCACCTGCTGTGCTGGCACTCGCTAGACGTTGCTGCGGTCGGGCATTGGATGGTAATAAACAATATTTATTGTATCGACAATTATCTTCAGAAGTTGGGGTTACAAAGTACCGAGCAGGCCGCACATTTTTTTTCCTGGATTCTGTGCTGGCACGATATCGGAAAGTTCGCTCATTCATTTCAACAATTACATCTTCATACCGATTTTCTCTCTTCTGAAGCGCCCTTGCGGCAATATGAAAATATTTCCCATTCGACGTTAGGTTACTGGCTGTGGAATAATTATTTAAGTGAATGTTCAGAATTATTCCCTCTATCTACGTTATCAGCCCGCAAACTTCGCCGAACCATTGCAATGTGGATGCCGCTGACGACAGGGCATCACGGACGCCCGCCAGATGCTATTCAGGAAGTGAACAATTTTCGCCAGCAGGATAAAGAAGCGGCTCGCGACTTTCTTCTGGCGATAAAGCAGCTATTCCCATTGGTTGAGATTCCCGAATATTGGGATGATGACGAAGGCATTGAACAGATTAATCATCTTTCCTGGTTTATTTCAGCTGCGGTAGTCCTCGCCGACTGGACCGGTTCTTCAACGCGTTATTTCCCGCGTATCGCGGAAAAAATGCCCGTTGAGCATTACTGGAAGCTGGCGCTTAGCAAAGCGAAAGAGGCGGTTTCTGTTTTCCCTCCGTCTGCGGAGATTGCCAAATTCTCAGGTATCACCACGCTGTTTCCCTTTATTCAGCATCCCACGCCGTTACAACAGAAAGCCCTGCAATTGGATATTAGCCCTGATGGTGCTCAGTTATTTATTCTGGAGGATGTGACGGGAGCCGGGAAAACGGAAGCCGCGCTGATACTGACTCATCGTTTAATGGCTGCGGGAAAGGCGCGGGGGCTTTATTTTGGGTTACCAACGATGGCAACCGCAAATGCCATGTTCGATCGTCTGGCGGCAAGCTGGTTGGCGCTGTACCAACCGGAATACCGTCCCAGCCTGGTGCTGGCACACAGTGCAAGTGGATTAATGGACCGGTTTAATCAGTCAATCTGGTCAGGTGATTTAGCTGGCTCAGAGGAACCGGACGATTCACAGCCTTTCAGCCAGGGCTGCGCCGCCTGGTTTGCAGACAGCAATAAGAAAGCGCTGCTTGCCGAGGTGGGCGTCGGCACGTTGGATCAGGCAATGATGGCGGTCATGCCGTTTAAGCATAGTAACCTGCGGATGCTGGGGCTAAGTCAGAAGGTTCTGCTGGCTGATGAGATCCACGCTTACGATCAGTACATGTCACGGATCCTTGAAAGTTTGATCGAGAAACAGGCCCGTGACGGCAATTCCACCATTTTGCTTTCAGCCACACTCTCGCAACAGCAGAGAGAGAGGCTGATTGCGGCGTTTGCGAAAGGCGCGAAATGCCGAGCAGAAGCACCGCTATTAGGCTATGACGATTATCCCTGGCTCACCCAGGTTACGCGCTCGAAAGTGGTTTCCTCGCACGTGGAAACCCGTAAAGAAGTTGAACGTAGCGTCAATGTGGGTTGGATACACAACGAACAGGCGTGCATTGAACGTATCGGTCAAGCGGTGCTTCACGGCAGGTGTATTGCCTGGATACGAAATTCCGTTGATGACGCGGTGCGTATTTATCGACAGCTTGTTTCTCAGGGCGTCGTCTCGCCTGAAAATCTGACCCTCTTTCACAGCCGTTTTGCCTTCTATGACCGCCAGAGAATTGAATCTCAGACGCTTGAACTCTTCGGTAAGCAAAGTGCGGCTCAGCGTCGCGGCAAGGTCATTATCGCTACTCAGGTTATTGAACAAAGTTTAGACATCGATCTCGATGAAATGATCTCCGATTTAGCGCCGGTTGATTTACTGATCCAACGTGCTGGACGACTGCAAAGACACATTCGCTATCGCAATGGGCGAGTAAAAACCTCCGGTCAGGATGAACGAGATTCGCCAGCGTTGCTGATTCTTGCACCTGAATGGGATGACTCGCCGCAAGAAAACTGGCTATCCAGCGTCATGCGCAACAGTGCCTATGTTTATCCCGATCATGGTCGTCTGTGGTTGACCCAGCGCGTGCTGCGTCAGCAAGGCGAGATTCGGATGCCGCAGTCTGCCCGACGACTTATTGAGTCGGTATATGGTGAAGACGTTGAAATGCCTGAAGGATTCGCGAAGACGGAACAGCAGCAGGAAGGAAAATTCTACTGCGACCGGGCATTTGCCAAACAGAACCTCATAAATTTTGCACCAGGGTATAGCCCCGAAAGTGGTGATTTACTGCCGGAAAAACTGTCGACGCGGCTGGCTGAAGAGTCCATCACGCTGTGGCTGGCGAGGATTGTCGAAGGGGTCGTGAGGCCTTATGCGCCGGGAGAACACGCCTGGGAGATGAGCGCATTGCGCGTACGTCAGGGCTGGTGGGAAAAACATAAAGACGGGTTTGAACGACTGGAGGGCGAGGCACTGCGCCAGTGGTGTGTAGAGCAACATCAGAATAAAGAATTTGCCGTGGTGATTGTTGTGTCGAATTTAGATTCGTGCGGCTATTCGTCGCATGAAGGGTTAATCGGAAGTATGGAGGTTGAGCAGATACCTGAATGAATAGCTTCTCACTTTTAACAACGCCCTGGCTTCCCGTGCGCTTTAAAGATGGTTCCATAGGGAAGTTGGCGCCCGTCAATCTGGCGGATGAAAACGTGGTCGATATTGCCGCTACACGAGCCGATTTACAGGGGGCTGCCTGGCAGTTTCTGCTGGGATTGTTGCAATGCAGTATCGCGCCAAAAAACCGCAATCGCTGGGAAGATGTCTGGGAAGATGGACTCAGCGCGGATGCCCTGCATCGCGCGCTGGAACAACTGGAACACGCCTTTCAGTTTGGTGGCGAGACGCCTTCTTTTATGCAGGATTTTGAGCCGCTAACCGGGGAGACGGTTTCTATTGCTTCCCTGTTGCCTGAGATTCCTGGTGCGCAGACCACCAAATTTAATAAAGACCACTTTATTAAACGTGGCGTTACGGAGCGCTTGTGCCCACATTGCGCGGCGCTGGCTCTATTTTCGCTACAGTTAAATGCCCCAGCAGGTGGCAAAGGTTATCGTACCGGGCTTCGCGGCGGCGGGCCGATGACCACGCTTATCGAGTTGCAGGAGTATCAGGGGAACCGGCAAACGCCGCTGTGGCGCAAATTGTGGCTCAATGTCATGCCGCAAGATAGCGCCGAAATGCCGTTGCCTGGCTTATACGATGAATCTGTTTTCCCCTGGCTTGCGGCGACCCGTACCAGCGAACAGGCAAATGCCGTCACAACGCCAGAGCAGGTGAGCCCGTTACAGGCATACTGGGGAATGCCGCGGCGTATTCGCATTGATTTCAACACCACTCACTCAGGCCGTTGCGATATCTGTGAAACGGAAAGTGATGCGCTGCTGAGCGGTATGACCGTTAAAAATTATGGTGTCAATTATGAAGGCTGGCGGCATCCGCTCACGCCTTACCGCCTGCCATTAAAAGAAGGTAGTGGCTTCTATTCCGTTAAGCCTCAGCCTGGTGGGCTTATCTGGCGCGACTGGCTGGGATTGAATCACGAAGGGACTTCAGAAAATAACACTGAGTATCCGGCGCTGGTGGTCAAAACCGTTGGCGCGCATAGCCTGAAAGACACCAGGATTGGGCTGTGGGGCTTTGGTTATGATTTCGACAATATGAAAGCCCGCTGCTGGTATGAACACCACTTCCCACTGCTGTTAACTGAAAACCTCATCCCCAGTCTGCGTAAGGCGGCAAATACCGCGTCGCGTAACCTCAGCTTACTGCGTAGTGCGTTAAAAGAGGCCTGGTTTGCTGATGCTAAAGGCGCGCGCGGCGATTTCAGCTTTATCGATATAGATTTCTGGAATCTGACTCAGGGGCGCTTTTTGCAAATGATTCACGATCTTGAAAATGGCTGGGAGCTGGATGACCGGTTGAGCAAATGGCAAACGGATATCTGGCTATTTACCCGCAGCTATTTTGATGACCGCGTTTTTACCAACCCTTATGAAGGGGTTGATCTCAAACGCATCATGATGGCGCGGAAAAAATATTTCACGAAATCGGCGGAGAAGCAGAGTACGAAAGCCGCCAAAGCCAAAAAGCAGGGGGCTGCTGAATGAAAATAGTGAAGGACGATCATAGAGTGACGTTACGTCAGTGGCATGCAGGGCTACAGGAAAAGCGCGGTCTGCGTGCCAGCCTGCGCCACAGTAAAACGGTGACTGACATCTGTCTCTCGGAAGGGTTCCGCTCCCTGCTGATGCAGACCCATACGTTGTGGAAGATCGACGGGCAAGAGTGGCGCTTTACCGCGCTGGGTATTACAGCGGCGTTGGCCGCACACGTTAAATCAATCGATGAGCGACAGACGTTTGCTGCGCAACTGGGCCAGATGACGGGCAATAACCCGGTGATGTCGGAACTGCGTTTTTCCCGCTTATCGGCGGTGAAAACGCCCGACGAACTTTTGCGTCAGTTGCTCCGCGCGGTTCGGTTGCTGAACGGTGCCGTCAACCTGCCTTCTCTGGCGGAGGATGTTTTTCACTGGTGCCGGGAAAACGATGAATGGCTCAACCATATTCGCCGCCAGCAACGACCAACTGAATTTATTCGCGTCCGCTGGGCTCTGGAGTATTACCAGGCCGGTGAAGCAGATTGCGACAATAACAAAGATTAATAAGGACTCTCTAATGACAACGTTTATTCAACTGCATTTACTGACCGCTTATCCGGCAGCCAACTTGAACCGTGACGATACCGGCGCGCCGAAAACGGTCGTACTCGGTGGTGCCACGCGCCTGCGCGTTTCTTCGCAAAGCCTGAAGCGTGCATGGCGGACGTCCGAACTTTTTGAGCAAGCGCTTGCCGGGAATATCGGTATACGCAGCGGGCGCATTGCGCGCGAGGCGGCGAATATCCTGATTGAAAAAGGCATTGATCCGAAAAAAGCGGTCGAATGGGTAGAGGGGATCGCAAATTGCTTTGGCAAAGTAAAAGCAGATAAGAAAGCAAAAGATGTCCTGACTAACGCTGAAACCGAGCAACTGGTGCATATTAGCCCCGCCGAATTTGAAGCGGTAAAAACGCTGGCGTACCGTTTGGCAGAAGAAAAACGTGCGCCGAAAGAGGATGAACTGGCACTGCTGCGTAAAGATCGCATGGCCGTCGATATTGCGATGTTTGGCCGTATGCTGGCCAACAAACCGGAGTTCAATATTGAAGCTGCTTGTCAGGTTGCGCATGCCTTTGGCGTCAGTGAAACGATCGTTGAAGACGATTTCTTTACTGCCGTCGACGATTTACGTGCTTCTTCAGATGATGCGGGCGCAGGTCACCTGGGGGAAACCGGATTTGGCTCGGCACTGTTTTATACCTATATCTGCATCGACAAAGATCTGCTGCTGAAAAACCTGAATGGCAATGAAGAGCTGGTGAACAAAACGCTGCGTGCATTCGCCGAAGCGGCGCTGAAAGTCTCGCCAACCGGCAAACAAAACAGCTTTGCCAGCCGCGCTTACGCCTCCTGGGCGCTGGCGGAAACAGGGACCGATCAACCACGCTCACTGGCGGCGGCATTTTATAATCCGATCAACGGCACTAACCAACTGGATGTGGCGGTAAAACGCATTACCGAGCTGCGTGAAAAGATGAAAGAAGTCTATGGCGAGCAAACTCAATTTTGCCACTTTGACGTGATGCAGCAGCAGGGAACGATGAAAGACGTCCTGGACTTTATCTGCGCGTAAGGGGCGGCTATGAGCCAATATTTGGTTTTTCAGCTTCATGGGCCAATGGCCTCCTGGGGCGTCGATGCGCCCGGCGAAGTGCGCCATAGCCATGAGCTGCCTTCGCGTTCGGCATTACTGGGGCTGCTCGCGGCAGCGCTCGGTATTCGTCGTGATGAAGAAGCGCGTCTGAACGATTTTAATCGTCATTACTCTTTTTTGCTGTGTGCCAGTGAGGAACCGCGCTGGGCGCGGGATTATCACACGGTGCAGATGCCAAAAGAGGTGCGCAAAGCGCGTTATTTTAGCCGTCGGGAAGAGTTGCAGGATTCTGAGTTGCTCAGCGCGTTGATTTCCAGGCGCGACTACTACACCGATGCCTGGTGGATGGTCGGCGTTGCGATGACGCCGAATGCGCCTTATACGCTGGAGCAACTCCAGGAGGCATTACAACATCCGGTATTTCCTCTATATCTGGGGCGAAAAAGCCATCCGCTGGGGTTGCCGCTTGCACCGTTATTTCTGGAAGGAAGTGCGCCGGATGTCCTGCGCGCTGCCTATCGTCAGTATGCGGATAAATTCAATCAGCTCAAACTTCCTTTGGCGAAATTACAGAGTGAATGCTGGTGGGAAGGGGAACACGACGGCTTAACCGCGAATAAAATTCTGTGCCGCCGTGACAGGCCGTTGAGTCGCCAGCAATGGTTGTTTGGCGAACGTACCGTGAATCAAGGGCCGTGGCTCAGCAAGGAGGAACCGTGTACCTCTCAAGAATAACGTTGTATACCGCTCAGCTTTCGCCTTCACAGCTGCTTCATCTGGTGGATCGTGGTGAGTACGTCATGCATCAGTGGCTGTGGGAACTTTTTCCCGGCGGCAAGGAGCGACAGTTTCTTTATCGTCGCGAGGAGTTACAGGGGGCCTTTCGCTTTTTTGTTTTGTCGCAGGAACAGCCAGCAGAAAGTGCGCTTTTCGACGTGCAGTGCCGCGCGTTTAGCCCTGCGCTAAGCGTGGGGCAGACGTTGCGATTTAACCTGCGTGCGAATCCGACCATTTGCAAAGCAGGTAAGCGCCATGACTTGCTGATGGAAGCAAAGCGCCAGGCCAAAGCGCAGAGGGATAGCCAGGATATTTGGCTCCAGCAGCAGCAGGCGGCGCTGGCGTGGCTGTCTCGTCAGGGGGATCAACATGGATTCTCTCTGCGTGAGGTGAGTGTTGATGCCTATCGACAGCAGCAGATACGACGCGAGAAAGCTCGGCAGATGATCCAGTTCAGCAGTGTGGATTATAGCGGCGTGCTGGTGGTCAACGATCCTGAGCGATTCCTGCAACGACTGGCGGCGGGATACGGTAAAAGCCGGGCGTTTGGCTGCGGGATGATGATGATCAAACCGGGAGACAGTGAGTGACGTTTGTCCCGCTAAGCCCGATCCCCTTAAAAGATCGTACCTCAATGATCTTCCTCCAGTACGGTCAGGTGGACGTACTGGACGGTGCGTTTGTGTTGATCGACAAAACCGGAGTCCGCACGCATATTCCGGTTGGTTCGGTCGCCTGCATTATGCTGGAGCCGGGGACTCGAGTTTCGCACGCGGCGGTGCGTTTAGCGTCTACGGTCGGTACGCTTCTGGTCTGGGTAGGGGAAGCAGGCGTCCGGGTTTACGCTTCTGGTCAACCCGGAGGCGCTCGAGCGGACAAGCTGCTGTATCAGGCAAAGCTGGCGCTGAATGATGATTTACGTCTGAAAGTGGTGCGCAAAATGTATGAACTACGTTTTCGCGAACCACCGCCAGCTCGTCGCTCTGTTGAACAACTGCGTGGTATTGAAGGTTCTCGTGTGCGCCAGACGTATGCGTTGCTGGCGAAACAATATGGCGTGAAGTGGTACGGTCGCAACTATGATCCTAAAGACTGGGAAAAAGGCGATGTCGTCAATCGGTGTATTAGCGCCGCGACATCGTGCCTTTATGGTATTTCAGAAGCGGCTATTCTGGCAGCTGGCTATGCTCCTGCGATTGGTTTTATTCACAGCGGTAAACCGCTTTCTTTTGTTTATGACATAGCCGATATCATTAAATTTGACTCAGTCGTACCAAAGGCATTTGAAATTGCTGCCCGTCATCCTGCAGAGCCAGATAAAGAGGTGCGGCTAGCCTGCCGCGACATATTCCGCAGTACGAAGTTGACCGGCAAACTGATCCCTCTGATTGAGGAAGTCCTTGCCGCCGGTGAAATTGATCCCCCGCAGCCCGCGCCAGATATGTTGCCACCTGCAATACCGGAGCCTGAATTATTAGGCGACGGCGGTCATCGAGGGCGTAGTGGATGAGTATGGTTGTTGTGGTAACGGAAAACGTTCCGCCGCGTCTACGAGGGCGTCTGGCTATCTGGTTGCTGGAAATCCGTGCAGGTGTTTATGTAGGTGATACCTCAAAGCGAATTCGGGAAATGATTTGGCAACAAGTCACGCAATTGGGCGGAGTGGGAAATGTTGTGATGGCCTGGGCGACAAATACGGAGTCCGGTTTTGAGTTTCAAACCTGGGGTGACAATCGACGTACTCCGGTAGATTTGGATGGAATCAGACTGGTGTCTTTTCTTCCTGTTGATAATCAATAGGTTGAGTGTTCTTTAATAAATTGGAATTGTTGCTGATAAGTTGGTAGGTTGTTTCTTGGTAAAAAATGTAATAGAAAACAGTTATATACGTTTAGAGTGTTCCCCGCGCCAGCGGGGATAAACCGGACGCAGTAGGCGACCATACCCACAATGAAACGTGTTCCCCGCGCCAGCGGGGATAAACCGGTAGCAATGCATAGAGTATAACGAGGCTCCAGGTGTTCCCCGCGCCAGCGGGGATAAACCGAGCCCGAGTGGTAACGACCAGGCACCATTTATGTGTTCCCCGCGCCAGCGGGGATAAACCGGAATACGCGCCAACATGGACTTTTTCGCCTTCGTGTTCCCCGCGCCAGCGGGGATAAACCGCCGCATACATCGAGCTGGTGGGGGGTGATGATGTGTTCCCCGCGCCAGCGGGGATAAACCGGGGGCGAAGCATAACCCGTTAATCGTTCAGATGTGTTCCCCGCGCCAGCGGGGATAAACCGAAATAGTAAAACGCGCAATTAATACTGGTGATGTGTTCCCCGCGCCAGTGGGGATAAACCTGATCTGGATAATCTGGAAAGTTTAAGAAACCAGTGTTCCTCGCGCTCAGCGGGGATAATGCCGTTAACAGCGGAGTGCCCCCAGGGTGTAATGCGAAAAAGGTCAAGCAGGGCGCCTGACCTTGATAGTATCAGCTGCGCGCCTTCGCCAGCTCGCGCATCAGCGGCATCATCACCCGTACTACTTCACGGCTGCGGCGCTCAATACGCCCTGGCAGCGCTTTATCGAGATACTGTTGATTATCGATATGGGCGTTGTGCCAACTGGTGCCATCAGGGAAGCTCGCGCTCTTCGCCCGCTGCTGGTAGCCATCTTTTTTACCGAGTGACCAGTTCGTTGCCTCAACGGACAGCACCGGAATTCCGGCTTTATCGAAAATCTCGGCGTCGTTGCAGCAGCCGGTTCCTTGCGGATACTCCGCATTCAGGCCGGGGTTGGTTGCCGCCGCAATACCGCGGCTGTGGGCAATGGCCAGCGCGCGGTCGCGGGTCAGTTTACGAACCGACGCGGGGGTTTTTACGCCACTGTTGAAATAGATTTTATCGCCGACCACCAGGTTATCGAGGTTGATAACCAGCAGGGTGTTTTTCTTCTCCGCGCTGCTCATGCGCTTCAATAAATTTTCCGCGCCGAGCTTACCTTCTTCTTCACCGCTGGTAGCGATAAAGCGAATGCCATATTGCGTCGGAATACCTTTAAAGCGTTCTGCCAGTTCCAGCATCACGCCGAGGCCCAGCGCGTTATCGTCAATGCCTTGAAGTGTCAGGCCGCCGAGGTTTTTCTCCACGTCGCTATCGCTGTGCGGAGCATAGGTGTCCAGATGCGCCATCACAATAATCTGCTGAGGTGATTTCCCTTCATGCGCCGCGATGACCGTGCTGCCGACAACGTTATGCCAGTTTTTACGGTTATCTTTGGTGGTGTAGATATAACGGCTATTAAAGGTGCGGATATCGCTCTGATAACCCATCTGCGCAAACTGCTGGCGAATATAGTCGGCAGAGAGCATTTCAGCTGGCGTACCGGTAATACGACCTGGGAAATAGGTGGCGATATAGCGAGCTTGCGTATTAGCGATGGTTCCCAGAGGCGCGGTGGCTGCCTGTGCGGGAAGGAGGGTGCAAACGCCGAGCGCCAGGGCTGCCATGCAGTGGCGCAGTGCGGAGAACATAGGAAGTCCTTACAACAGTGCAAAAAAATAGACGCGCCTAGTATGAAACTGTGAGGGACATTACACAATTTCAAAACCTCCTAAATGCCGGAAATTGCGGGCGTTAAGCACTTTTTGATATTTGCTTTTTCAGTTCGTTATTCCTTTGAGTAACAACTCATTCCTTTTCGTAATTTCATTTGGCCTGAACCACCCCCTATAGTCCCTCTATTGCTGATTGTTAGCGAGTTGTAGCACGACACCCGCCACCACAAAAAATAAGCATCGACGACACGACACAATCAGACCCAACACAACAGACGTGCAATGAATCAGGCTTAAGGAACGGTTATGGACCAAAAACGACTTACTCACCTACGGCAACTGGAGGCGGAAAGCATCCATATCATCCGTGAGGTGGCCGCCGAATTTGCAAATCCGGTGATGATGTATTCCATCGGCAAAGATTCCAGCGTAATGCTGCACCTGGCGCGCAAAGCGTTTTATCCTGGCACGCTGCCGTTCCCGCTGCTGCACGTTGATACCGGCTGGAAATTCCGTGAAATGTATGAATTCCGTGACCGTACCGCCAAGGCCTACGGCTGCGAACTGCTGGTGCATAAAAACCCGGAAGGGGTGGCGATGGGGATTAGCCCGTTCGTACACGGCAGCGCTAAGCATACCGATATCATGAAAACGGAAGGGCTGAAGCAGGCGCTGAACAAATACGGCTTTGATGCCGCATTCGGCGGTGCGCGCCGTGACGAAGAGAAGTCTCGTGCCAAAGAGCGTATCTACTCCTTCCGCGACCGCTTCCATCGCTGGGACCCAAAAAACCAGCGTCCGGAGCTGTGGCACAACTACAACGGCCAGATTAACAAAGGCGAAAGTATCCGCGTCTTCCCGCTCTCCAACTGGACTGAGCTGGATATCTGGCAGTACATCTACCTGGAAAATATCGAGATCGTTCCGCTGTACCTGGCCGCCGAGCGCCCGGTGCTGGAGCGCGATGGTATGCTGATGATGATCGATGACGACCGTATCGATCTCCAGCCGGGTGAAGTGATTAAAAAACGGATGGTGCGCTTCCGTACCCTGGGATGCTGGCCGCTGACCGGCGCGGTAGAGTCCGACGCGCAGACGCTGCCGGAAATTATCGAAGAGATGCTGGTCTCAACCACCAGTGAACGTCAGGGGCGCATGATTGACCGCGACCAGGCCGGCTCCATGGAGCTTAAAAAACGTCAGGGTTATTTCTAAGGAGCCGCCATGAACACCACTATTGCACAACAAATCGCTGATGAAGGCGGCGTTGAAGCGTATCTGCACGCTCAGCAGCATAAAAGCCTGCTGCGCTTCCTGACCTGCGGCAGCGTGGATGACGGCAAAAGTACGCTGATTGGCCGACTGCTGCACGACACTCGCCAGATTTATGAAGACCAGCTTTCGTCACTGCACAACGACAGCAAACGTCATGGTACCCAGGGAGAAAAACTCGACCTGGCGCTGCTGGTGGACGGCCTGCAGGCCGAGCGCGAGCAGGGCATCACCATCGACGTGGCGTACCGCTACTTCTCCACCGAGAAGCGCAAATTTATTATTGCCGACACTCCGGGGCACGAGCAGTACACCCGCAACATGGCGACCGGTGCGTCAACCTGTGACCTGGCGATCCTGCTGATCGACGCCCGTAAAGGCGTGCTCGATCAAACTCGTCGCCACAGCTTTATCTCGACGCTGCTTGGGATCAAACACCTGGTGGTGGCTATCAACAAAATGGATCTTGTTGATTACAGCGAAGAGACGTTTAACCGCATTCGTGAAGAGTACCTGACCTTCGCTGAACAGCTGCCGGGGAACCTGGATATTCGCTTCGTACCGCTGTCTGCGCTGGAAGGCGATAACGTCGCCAGCAGCAGCGACAACATTGCCTGGTACAGCGGCCCGACGCTGCTGGAAGTACTGGAAACCGTGGAAATTCGCCGTACGGTGGACACGCAGCCAATGCGCTTCCCGGTGCAGTATGTTAACCGTCCGAACCTCGATTTCCGTGGTTTTTCAGGCACCGTTGCCTCGGGCAGCGTGAAGGTTGGCCAGCGCGTTAAGGTGCTGCCGTCAGGCGTGGAATCCAGCATTGCTCGTATCGTGACGTTTGACGGCGACCTGCCGGAAGCGTTTGCCGGTGAAGCGGTCACGCTGGTACTGAAAGATGAAATTGATATCAGCCGTGGTGACCTGCTGTTGGATGCGCAGGATGCCCTGCCATCGGTGCAGCGTGCAGCTGTCGATGTGGTGTGGATGGCCGAGCAGCCGCTGGCGGCAGGGCAGAGCTACGACATCAAAGTCGCTGGCAAGAAAACCCGCGCTCGTGTAGATGGCATTCAATATCAGGTAGATATCAATAACCTGACCCAGCGTGAAGTGGATGCGCTGCCGCTGAACGGTATTGGTCTTGTGGATCTCACCTTTGATGAGCCGCTGGTGCTCGACAAATATCAGGAGAACCCGGTGACCGGCGGCCTTATCTTCATCGACCGGTTAACTAACGTTACCGTGGGTGCGGGGATGGTGCGCGAACCGAACACCGAAGCAACCGCAGTGGCTTCAGAATTCAGCGCCTTTGAGCTGGAGCTGAATGCGCTGGTGCGCAAACACTTCCCACACTGGGGTGCGCGCGATTTGCTGGGAGGAAAATAATGGCTCAGCATGACGAAAACGTCGTCTGGCACGCCCATCCTGTCACCGCACAACAGCGCGAGCAACTCCACGGTCATCGTGGGGTTGTGCTGTGGTTCACCGGGCTTTCGGGCTCGGGGAAATCCACCGTAGCCGGCGCGCTGGAAGAGGCGCTGCATGAGCTTGGCGTCAGCACCTATCTGCTGGATGGTGACAATGTGCGTCATGGCCTGTGCAGCGATTTAGGCTTTACCGATGCAGACCGTAAGGAAAATATTCGTCGTGTGGGTGAAGTGGCGAAGCTAATGGTTGATGCCGGGCTGGTGGTATTGACTGCGTTTATCTCGCCGCACCGTGCAGAACGTCAAATGGTACGCGAACGCGTGGGCGATGACCGCTTCTTTGAGGTGTTTGTCGATACGTCGCTGGCAACCTGCGAGGCGCGCGATCCGAAGGGGCTGTACAAAAAAGCGCGGGCCGGTGAACTGCGTAATTTTACCGGAATTGATTCATCGTATGAATCTCCTGAGCGGCCTGCTGTCCGCCTTGATGGTGAACAATTAGTAACAAATTTGGTTGCGCAATTATTAGATCTACTCAAGCAGAGCGATATTATCAGATCCTGAAAACGTGCCGGAGTTTGTTGGCTCCGGCCTAACAGGATTATTTATGCGCAATACTCAGAACATCAACGTGGCCCAATCAGAGTCACTCGCCCCTAGCTATGATGAAACCACATGGTCTTTGTCAGGGGCTTTTGTCGGCTTTGTAGCGTGGTTGATGGCACTGGGTATTCCCTACCTGCATTACGGCAATAACACGCTGTTCTTCTTTTTGTACACCTGGCCATTCTTCCTCGCCCTCATGCCTGTTGCGGTCGTTATTGGTGTTGCCTTTCACTCATTAGTAAAAGGCAAACTAGGCTACACAATTGTTGCAACTCTGCTGACGGTCGCTGCTCTGTGCGGTTTGTTATTCATGTGGCTGATGAGTTAATGCTTCTTCATTAGCGATTATCCGCACCTTAGACCATGACAATACGTGTCTCTGTGCCGCTGAAATATGGTAAATTTCCAGCGATATGCGGTATCGCCTGCGGCTGGAGTGGAGAATGACGGTAAGTTATGGGATGATAGGGCCGTTTTTCAGGGGGCAGGATGGGTAAATTAACGCTGCTATTACTGGCTTTGCTGGTCTGGCTACAATATTCGTTGTGGTTCGGAAAAAATGGTCTGCATGACTTCAGTAAAGTTCGTGATGATGTGACCGTACAACAGTCAACCAACGCAAAATTAAAAGCGCGCAACGATCAGCTCTTCGCCGAAATTGATGACCTCAACGGCGGCCAGGAAGCGATCGAGGAACGCGCACGTAACGAACTCAGCATGACCCGTCCGGGCGAAACTTTCTATCGTCTGGTTCCGGATGCGTCTAAACGCACTCAGGGCGCGGGGCAAGCGCAAACTAATCGATAATCAGTCCCAGGATGACGACATGGCCGTAACTTTTCCGGGCGTATGCGCCGTGGTGCCGGCAGCCGGATTTGGCCGCCGCATGCAAACGGACTGCCCAAAGCAATATCTCTCAATCGGTAACAAAACGATTCTGGAACACTCGGTGGATGCGCTGCTGGCTAATGCCCGCGTCCAGCGGGTGATTATCGCCGTCTCCGCCGGAGACGAACGCTTCCAACAAACCTCCCTTGCACAACATCCGCAGATAACCGTCGTCGAAGGCGGTGTCGAACGTGCCGATTCCGTTCTGGCAGGTCTGCGGGTGATTGATGACGCCGAATGGGTACTGGTGCACGATGCGGCGCGTCCGTGCCTGCATCAGGATGACCTCACTCGACTACTTAGTCTCAGCGACACCAGCCGCGTTGGCGGCATTCTGGCCGCGCCGGTGCGAGATACCATGAAGCGTGCGGAGCCCGGTAAAGCGGCGATTGCGCACACGGTCGATCGTAACGATTTGTGGCACGCGCTGACCCCGCAATTTTTCCCTCGTGAACTGCTGCTGGAGTGTTTAACCCGGGCGTTGAACGAAGGGGCGTCGATTACCGACGAAGCATCGGCACTAGAATATTGTGGCTTTCATCCTGAGTTGATTGCTGGACGTGCTGATAATATTAAGGTTACTCGCCCGGAAGATCTGGCGCTTGCCGAATTTTACCTCACCCGCTTGGGTTGACCTGGAGAAGACATAATGCGCATTGGACACGGATTTGACGTACACGCGTTTGGCGGTGTTGGCCCGATTATTATCGGCGGCGTACGTATCCCTTATGAAAAAGGGCTGCTGGCGCACTCCGACGGCGACGTGGCGTTGCATGCGCTGACCGACGCCCTGCTGGGCGCAGCGGCGCTGGGCGATATTGGCAAACTGTTCCCGGATACCGACCCTGCATTTAAAGGGGCGGACAGCCGTGCATTGCTGCGCGAAGCCTGGAAACGCGTGCAGGCCAAGGGTTACACGCTGGGCAACGTCGATGTGACGATTATTGCTCAGGCGCCGAAAATGCTGCCGCACATCCCGCAGATGCGCGTGTTTATTGCCGAAGACCTCGGCTGCCATATGGACGACGTAAACGTCAAAGCGACCACCACCGAAAAACTCGGCTTTACCGGGCGTGGTGAAGGCATTGCCTGCGAAGCGGTCGCGCTGTTGCATAAGGCGAAACCATGATTCAGTTTGATGCACTCACCTACCTGCACGGAAAACCGCAGGGAACCGGGCTGCTGAAGGCCAACCCGGAAGATTTTCTGGTGGTCGAAGATTTAGGCTTTGAGCCAGATGGCGAAGGCGAACATATTCTGGTGCGTATTCTGAAAAATGGCTGCAACACCCGATTTGTTGCCGACGCGCTGGCAAAATTCCTTAAAATACATGCCCGCGAAGTGAGCTTTGCCGGGCAAAAAGATAAACACGCGGTGACCGAACAGTGGCTGTGCGCGCGCGTGCCGGGCAATGCGATGCCGGATCTCAGCCAGTTCCAGTTGGAAGGCTGTCAGGTGCTGGAATACGCGCGGCACAAGCGTAAACTGCGTTTAGGCGCGCTGAAGGGCAACCAGTTCACGCTGGTGCTGCGTGAAGTTAAAGACCGCGAGGACGTTGAAGCGCGTCTGCAGGCGATCGCCGAGCGCGGCGTACCGAACTATTTTGGCGCTCAGCGCTTTGGTATTGGCGGCAGCAACCTGCTTGGCGCGCTGCGCTGGGCCGAGAGCGGTGCGCCGGTGCGCGATCGTAATAAACGCAGTTTTTGGTTGTCGGCGGCGCGCAGCGCGTTGTTTAATCAGATTGTGAGTGAGCGCCTAAAAAAACCGGACTTTAATCAAGTTGTTGACGGTGATGCGCTACAATTATCGGGGCGTGGCAGCTGGTTTGTTGCCACCGACGACGAGCTTGCGGTGCTGCAGGCCCGCGTTGATGCGCGTGAACTGATGATTACCGCCGCGCTGCCAGGCAGCGGCGATTGGGGCACGCAGCGAACCGCCCTGGAGTTTGAACAAACGACGCTGGCTGAGGAGACCGCGTTGCAGTCATTGTTGCAGCGTGAAAAGGTTGAAGCCGCACGTCGCGCTCAACTGCTCTATCCGCAGCAGTTCAGCTGGAACTGGTGGGACGACGTCACCGTCGAACTGCGTTTCTGGCTGCCGGCGGGAAGCTTCGCGACCAGCGTGGTAAGGGAACTTATCAATACAACAGGTGATTATGCGAATATTGCTGAGTAACGATGACGGGATCCATGCGCCAGGCATTCAGACGCTGGCCAGAGCCTTACGGGAGTTTGCCGAGGTTCAGGTAGTTGCACCCGATCGTAACCGCAGCGGTGCGTCGAATTCGCTGACGCTTGAGTCCTCGCTTCGTACCTTCACTTTCGATAACGGCGACATCGCCGTCCAGATGGGCACGCCAACGGACTGTGTCTATCTGGGTGTTAATGCGCTGATGCGTCCGCGCCCGGATATCGTGGTTTCTGGCATTAACGCCGGCCCCAATCTGGGCGACGACGTTATCTATTCCGGCACGGTGGCGGCCGCGATGGAAGGCCGTCACTTAGGCTTTCCTGCGCTGGCGGTCTCATTAAACGGTCATCAGCATTACGACACCGCCGCCGCCGTTACCTGCTCGCTGCTGCGCGCCTTAGCGCGCGAGCCGCTGCGCACCGGGCGCATTCTGAACGTTAACGTGCCAGATTTGCCGCTCGACCAAATCAAAGGCATTCGCGTCACGCGCTGTGGCAGCCGCCACCCGGCGGATAAAGTCATCCCGCAGCAAGATCCACGCGGCAATACGCTCTACTGGATTGGCCCGCCGGGTGACAAATGCGATGCTGGCCCGGACACCGACTTTGCTGCCGTGGATGCGGGCTACGTCTCCGTCACGCCGCTACACGTTGATCTCACTGCCCATAGCGCAAATGAGGTCGTCAACGACTGGCTTGAGCAAGCGAGGGTTGATGCGCAATGGTAGTCAGTAAACGCATCCAGAGCCTGTTGAACCAGCTACGCCAGCTTGGCATTCATGACGAGCGGGTGCTGGACGCCATGGCGCAGGTGCCGCGCGAAAAATTTATTGATGAAGCGTTTGAACACAGCGCGTGGGATAACGTGGCGCTGCCGATAGGGCAGGGGCAGACCATTTCGCAGCCGTATATGGTGGCGCGAATGACGGAGTTGCTGGAGTTGACCCCTGATTCAAGGGTGCTGGAAATTGGCACTGGCTCGGGGTATCAAACGGCAATCCTCGCACATCTGGTGCATCACGTCTGTTCCGTTGAGCGTATAAAAAGTCTGCAATGGCACGCGCGTCGTCGCCTGAAACAGCTTGATTTACACAATGTATCTACCCGTCACGGCGATGGCTGGCAGGGGTGGCAAGCGCGCGCCCCGTTTGATGCCATTATTGTCACGGCGGCTCCGCTGGAGATTCCGACTGCGCTGATGTCGCAGCTCGACGAAGGCGGTATTCTCGTTTTACCCGTGGGCGATGATCAGCAGTACCTGAAGCGCGTTCATCGGCGGGGAGACGAATTCATTATCGATACCGTAGAGGCCGTTCGCTTCGTTCCCCTGGTGAAAGGGGAACTGGCCTGAGACCCGGATTATTCTGAGGTTTTTTGGTCCAATTCAGCGTATTGTGAACACGTTTTCCAGTGTTCAGCACGTGCGTTGCGCGGTATTCAGTCACTGGCAGTTAACCTATTCCTGGGGGATAAATGAGCGCGGGAAGCCCTAAATTTACCGTTAATCGTATTGTGGCATTATCACTGGCTTCACTTTGGCTGGCCGGTTGTACTTCATCGAATAATGCACCAGCGCCAGTCAGCTCCGTGAACAGTAACGGTTCCAGCAGCACGAGTTCCGGCATGTTGATTACGCCGCCGCCGAAAATGGGCAGCACGGCGCAGTCTACTCCTCAGATTCAGCCGGTACAGCCGGTACAAACGCAGCCCGTTCAGACCCAGCCGCGCGTCGCTCAGCCCGTTGCTGAACAGCCGGTGCAGATGGAAAACGGCCATATCGTCTACAACCGTAAATACGGTGATATTCCAAAAGGCAGCTACGCAGGTGGCAGCACCTATACGGTGAAGCACGGCGATACGCTGTTCTACATTGCCTGGGTTACCGGCAATGACTTCCGTGACCTTGCCCAGCGCAACAACGTCGCCGCGCCATATGCGCTGAACGTCGGTCAGGTGCTGCAGGTTGGAAATGCTTCCGGTCAGCCAATTACCGGCAATAACCCGGTTGCGATAGCCAGTTCACAGTCCAGCAATGGAAGTTCCGGATTAGTCTCAAAACCTGCACAAAATTCAACCGCGGTTGTTGCGTCGACTCCGACAATTACGTATTCTGAGGATTCAGGTGAACAAAGTGCTAACAAAATGTTGCCTAACAACAAGCCTGCGACGAGCACCGTCACAGCGCCTGTAACGGCACCAACTGCGAGCACGACCGTACCGACTGCCAGCAGTACTTCAACCAGTTCGCCAATCTCTTCATGGCGCTGGCCAACTGACGGCAAGATTATCGAAAACTTTAGCGGCACCGACGGTGGCAACAAAGGTATCGATATTGCGGGCAGTAAAGGACAGGCAATCGTCGCAACCGCCGATGGGCGCGTCGTCTATGCCGGTAACGCACTGCGCGGTTACGGTAATCTTATTATCATCAAACACAACGATGATTACCTGAGTGCCTACGCTCATAACGATACAATGCTGGTCCGGGAACAACAGGACGTAAAAGCGGGGCAGAAAATCGCTACCATGGGTAGCACCGGAACCAGTTCAACACGTTTGCATTTTGAAATTCGTTACAAGGGGAAATCCGTCAACCCGCTGCAGTATTTACCGCAGCGATAATTCGGCAAAGTACTTCACATGAACGCTTTCAGGCGACGCTGGCCGCTGCTGGAGCCGCCTGAAAAGTGACATGATAAGGTGCATTGCCTGGGGATCACGGGTAGGAGTCACCTTAATGAGTCAGAATACGCTGAAAGTTCATGATTTAAATGAAGACGCGGAATTTGATGAGAATGGAGTAGAGGTTTTCGATGAGAAAGCCTTGAGTGAAGAGGAACCCAGTGACAACGAACTCGCGGAAGAAGAGCTCTTATCGCAGGGTGCCACTCAACGTGTACTCGACGCGACTCAGCTTTACTTAGGCGAGATCGGCTATTCTCCGTTATTGACCGCTGAAGAAGAAGTCTATTTTGCTCGTCGTGCTCTGCGTGGCGATGTTGCCTCACGCCGTCGGATGATTGAGAGTAACCTCCGTCTGGTCGTGAAAATTGCCCGCCGTTACGGCAATCGTGGTCTGGCGCTGCTGGATCTTATCGAAGAGGGCAATCTGGGGCTGATTCGTGCCGTAGAAAAGTTCGACCCAGAACGTGGGTTCCGTTTTTCAACCTACGCCACCTGGTGGATCCGTCAGACCATTGAACGGGCTATCATGAACCAAACCCGTACTATTCGTCTGCCAATCCATATTGTTAAAGAGCTGAACGTTTATCTGCGTACCGCGCGTGAACTGTCGCACAAGCTGGATCACGAACCGAGTGCGGAAGAAATTGCCGAACAGCTTGATAAACCGGTTGATGACGTAAGCCGTATGCTTCGTCTCAACGAACGCATCACCTCAGTTGATACGCCGCTGGGCGGGGACTCTGAGAAAGCACTGCTCGACATCCTGGCCGATGAAAATGAAAACGGTCCGGAAGACACCACGCAGGACGATGACATGAAGCAAAGCATCGTGAAATGGCTGTTCGAACTGAACGCCAAACAACGAGAAGTGCTGGCGCGTCGTTTTGGTCTGTTGGGGTATGAAGCAGCGACGCTGGAAGATGTTGGTCGCGAGATTGGCCTGACCCGCGAGCGCGTGCGTCAGATTCAGGTTGAAGGTCTGCGTCGTCTGCGTGAAATTCTGCAGACTCAGGGGCTGAATATCGAAGCGCTGTTCCGCGAGTAATACGGTTTTGTTCAAAGAGGTCAGCCGCGAGGCTGGCCTTTTTCTTTGCCTTTTTTCCGAACTATTCCATCATCTTACGCACCAGATGCGTAAACTGATCCTGCTCCTCGGGCGTTAAACGCTGCAAAAATTCGTTGTCCACGCGGTTCCCCACCGGCTGGCTGGCTGCCAGCAAGGCTTCGCCTTCTTCGGTCAAAAAGACAAATCGACGACGCTTATCGTCGGGGTCCTGCTCGCGTCTGACTAATCCTTTAATTTCCATCCTGCTGAGCATCTCGGCGAGCGTCGCCTTGGTGCTGACTGCCACGCTGGTCAACGCCACCTGTTCAATACCCGGGCTTTCGGCGATGGAGCGCATCACCGCATACTGCGGCTTGGTCAGCTCGGGCAATTCATGCTGCCAGCGTGAAGTATGCTGTTGAAAAAGATGGCGAAGCAGGTGGAATGCTTCGTTTTTGATTTCCATGATGACTCTCCGGCAGTGTGCGCGTCTCTATGATAGCCGTTTCAGGCACGTTGAACAAAATGAACAAAAAATGCGTGCGTATACGAACAATCTTGTCAGCGTCATGTAATAGGAGTAAGTTAACTCATATTGTTCGTACACGAACGAAATTGAGGTGAGCAATGAGACTGATTATTGGCATGACCGGCGCCACCGGGGCACCGTTAGGTGTTGCACTGCTCCAGGCACTACGCGATATGCCGGAGGTGGAAACTCACCTGGTCATGTCGAAATGGGCGAAAACTACCATCGAACTGGAAACGCCGTGGAGCGCGCGCGACGTCGCGGCAATGGCCGACTTTAGCCACAGCCCGGCGGACCAGGCGGCCACCATTTCCTCCGGTTCTTTCCAGACCGACGGCATGATTATTATTCCGTGCAGCATGAAAACGCTGGCCGGTATCCGCGCAGGCTACGCCGACGGACTGGTAGGGCGCGCCGCCGACGTGGTGATGAAAGAAGGGCGCAAGCTCGTGCTGGTGCCGCGTGAAATGCCGCTCAGCACTATCCATCTGGAAAACATGCTGGCGCTCTCCCACATGGGCGTGGCGATGGTGCCGCCTATGCCGGCGTTCTACAACCACCCGGAAACGGTCGACGACATCGTTCAACACGTGGTCACGCGAGTGCTCGATCAGTTCGGCCTCAAATACGATAAAGCGCGCCGCTGGCAGGGTTTACCGGCGACGAAACAATTATCACAGGAGAATGCATAATGGCTTTTGATGACTTACGCGGTTTTTTGCAGGCGCTGGAAGACCAGGGTCAACTGCTGAAAATCAGTGAAGAGGTAAACGCCGAGCCGGATCTGGCGGCCGCGGCCAATGCGACAGGCCGTATTGGCGACGGTGCGCCAGCCGTATGGTTCGATAACATCCGTGGCTTCACCGATGCTCGCGTGGTGATGAACACCATCGGCTCCTGGCAGAACCATGCCATTTCGATGGGCCTGCCGATGAATACGCCGGTCAAAAAACAGATTGATGAGTTTATTCGCCGCTGGGATAAATTCCCGATTGCTCCGGAACGCCGCGCGAACCCGGCATGGGCGGAAAACACCGTCGATGGTGACGACATTAACCTGTTCGACATCCTGCCGCTGTTCCGCCTGAACGACGGCGACGGCGGTTTCTATCTCGATAAAGCGTGCGTGGTTTCCCGCGACCCGCTGGACCCGGACAACTTCGGCAAGCAGAACGTCGGTATCTACCGTATGGAAGTGAAGGGCAAGCGTAAGCTTGGCCTGCAGCCGGTGCCAATGCACGATATCGCGCTGCACCTGCATAAAGCGGAAGAGCGTGGTGAAGACCTGCCGATTGCTATCACCCTGGGTAACGACCCGGTGATTACCCTGATGGGTGCCACGCCGCTGAAATACGATCAGTCCGAATACGAGATGGCCGGTGCGCTGCGCGAAAGCCCGTACCCTATTGCCACCGCACCGCTCACCGGTTTTGATGTGCCGTGGGGCTCTGAGGTGATCATTGAAGGGGTTATCGAAGGTCGTAAGCGTGAAATCGAAGGCCCGTTTGGCGAGTTCACTGGCCACTATTCCGGCGGCCGTAATATGACGGTGGTCCGTATCGATAAAGTTTCTTATCGCACCAAGCCTATTTTTGAGTCTCTCTATCTCGGTATGCCGTGGACTGAAATTGACTACCTGATGGGCCCAGCCACCTGCGTACCGCTCTATCAGCAGTTGAAAGCGGAGTTCCCGGAAGTGCAGGCGGTTAACGCCATGTACACCCACGGCCTGCTGGCCATTATCTCCACCAAAAAACGCTACGGCGGCTTTGCCCGCGCGGTTGGGCTGCGTGCGATGACCACGCCGCACGGTCTGGGCTATGTGAAGATGGTGATTATGGTTGATGAAGACGTCGACCCGTTCAACCTGCCGCAGGTGATGTGGGCGCTGTCGTCGAAGGTCAACCCAGCGGGGGATCTGGTGCAGCTGCCAAACATGTCGGTGCTGGAACTTGACCCTGGTTCAAGCCCGGCGGGGATTACCGACAAACTGATTATCGACGCTACCACACCGGTTGCGCCGGACAACCGTGGTCACTACAGCCAGCCGGTGCAGGATTTACCTGAAACCAAAGCCTGGGCTGAGAAACTGACCGCTATGCTGGCTAACCGTAAGTAAGGAGGAAAAGATGATTTGCCCACGTTGCGCCGATGAACATATTGAAGTAATGGCGAAATCGCCAGTAAAAGATGTCTGGACCGTGTACCAGTGCCAGCATTGCCTGTACACCTGGCGCGATACCGAACCGCTACGCCGCACCAGCCGTGAACATTATCCAGAAGCGTTCCGCATGACGCAGAAAGATATAGATGAAGCGCCGATGGTGCCAAGCATTCCGCCGCTGCTGGCGGAAGATAAGCGTTAATGCACTCAACAGCGATGGGGATTCACCTCATCGCTGTTGCCTGTTTTTTTATGGGGAACGCTGCCCATATTCTGTGATCTGGTCTTATTTCTGCTACGCTTAATCTTTCAAAGTATGTAAATATAGACATGATTTTAAAAACAGTATTGACACCGTGTGGTAACTGCGTAAATTGAGTTTTAACAGCACAATAAAAGTAAGTGTTTATTCAGAAGTACTGGGGTTAGCCATTTTGTAATAAGGCCACGAAGTTTGTAGTTTGGGATGCAGTATGTTTTAAGGCCTCGTAGTAATTGTGCTGGAAAGCAAAATGGTAGAGTATGCGCGACGATGTAACGCCTTGTTTTAAATTTATTTACTGCGATTATCGAATCATGATAAACGCAACGGTAATAAGGCAACGCATCAAAGAGTATATGTCGCGATGGGGGGAATGTACTTGTTTAAGGCGCCATGCTTAAGTTAGTGATCAGGCTGGCGGTGTGTGTAACAGGATAACTAGAGGGAGGTTTTTAAGTTTTAATGCCCAATATTATCTGTAGTAAACGGGTGCATTTTAAAGCAGTATAAATTGTAGTAATAATTCAGTAAGTTAATTAATGTTAAATCTGAAGTTTGTAGTTCCTTAAAAGCCCTTGCCGTACTGGTAAGGGCTTTTTTTCATTTGACGTAAGAGTACGTTTTTATTTTTCGATAAATGCAATGGCTATAAAAGCG
This sequence comes from uncultured Kluyvera sp., assembly GCF_902485085.1. Lineage (NCBI taxonomy): Bacteria > Pseudomonadati > Pseudomonadota > Gammaproteobacteria > Enterobacterales > Enterobacteriaceae > Kluyvera > uncultured Kluyvera sp. The sequence continues at coordinate 4,934 of NZ_CABTJS010000166.1, read as the reverse complement.
CCACTTCAGCATAAGCGAAGCGGCGCAGATAATTACACCATTCCTTTCAGACGATAAATCCACTCCAGCGCCTGACGTGGGCTCAACGAGTCCGGGTCCAGACCTTCCAGCGCTTCTACCGCTGGGGAAGCCTCCTCCGGTGCCGACAGCAGCGACATCTGTGTCCCATCTACCTGCGTCGCCGCCGCGTTTGGTGAGATGCTTTCCAGCTCGCGCAGCTTCTGACGCGCGCGCTTGATAACCTCTTTCGGCACGCCCGCTAGCTGCGCTACCGCCAGACCATAGCTCTTGCTGGCCGCACCGTCCTGCACGCTGTGCATAAAGGCGATGGTATCGCCGTGCTCCAGCGCGTCCAGATGCACGTTCGCCACGCCTTCCATTTTCTCCGGCAGTTGGGTCAGCTCGAAGTAGTGGGTCGCAAACAGCGTTAACGCCTTGATCTTATTCGCCAGATTTTCCGCACAGGCCCATGCTAACGACAGGCCGTCGTAGGTTGACGTTCCGCGGCCAATTTCGTCCATCAGCACCAGGCTGTTTTCGGTGGCGTTATGCAGAATATTGGCCGTTTCGGTCATCTCCACCATAAAGGTTGAGCGACCGGAGGCCAGGTCATCCGCCGCGCCCACGCGGGTGAAGATACGGTCGATAGGGCCAATCTCCACGCTCTGCGCCGGAACGTAGCTGCCGATATAGGCCAGCAGCGCAATCAGCGCCGTTTGACGCATATAGGTACTTTTACCGCCCATGTTTGGGCCGGTAATGATCAGCATTCGACGCTGTGGTGACAGGGTCAGCGGGTTGGCGATAAACGGCTCGTTCAGCACCTGCTCCACCACCGGATGGCGGCCTTCGATAATCCGGATGCCGGGCTTATCGATAAACGTTGGGCAGGTGTAGTTGAGCGCATAGGCACGTTCCGCGAGGTTCACCAGCACGTCCAGCTCCGCCAGCGCGCTGGCGCTTTGCTGAAGATCTGCGAGGTGAGGTAGCAGCAGGTCGAACAGCTCGTCATAAAGCTGTTTTTCCAGCGCCAGCGCCTTGCCTTTCGAGGTCAGAACTTTATCTTCGTACTCTTTCAGCTCAGGAATAATGTAGCGTTCGGCGTTTTTCAGCGTCTGGCGGCGCACGTAGTTGATAGGCGCCATATGGCTCTGACCGCGGCTAATCTGAATGTAATAACCGTGGACGGCGTTATACCCTACCTTCAGCGTGTCGAGTCCGGTACGCTCGCGCTCGCGAATTTCCAGGCGGTCGAGGTAGTCGGTAGCGCCATCGGCCAGCGCGCGCCACTCGTCTAGCTCTTCATGATAGCCCGGGGCAATCACGCCGCCATCGCGCACCAGCACCGGCGGTGCATCAATAATCGCCCGCTCCAGCAGTTCGCGTAGCTCGGCAAATTCGCCCATTTTCTCACGCAGCATCTGTACCGGCGCGCTGTCGACGCTTTCCAGTTGGGCACGCAGTTCCGGCAACTGCTGGAAGGCGTGGCGCATACGGGCGAGGTCGCGTGGACGTGCGGTACGCAGCGCCAGACGCGCAAGTATACGTTCGAGGTCGCCCACCTGACGCAGCACCGGCTGTAAGTCTGCGGTGGAATCCTGCAAGGCGCCGATAGTCTGTTGGCGCTCGGTCAGTACTTTGGTATCGCGCACCGGCATATGCAGCCAGCGCTTAAGCATACGGCTGCCCATCGGCGTGACGGTGCAGTCGAGCACGGAGGCGAGGGTGTTTTCCAGCCCGCCCGCCAGATTCTGGGTGATCTCCAGGTTACGGCGTGTGGCGGCATCCATAATGATGCTGTCCTGCTGGCGATCCATGGTGATGGAGCGAATGTGCGGCAGCGAGGTACGCTGGGTGTCCTTCACGTATTGCAGCAGGCAGCCCGCGGCGCAAAGCCCGCGCGGCGCGCCTTCAACGCCAAAGCCGACCAGGTCGCGGGTACCAAACTGCAGGTTCAGCTGCTGGCGCGCGGTGTCGATTTCGAACTCCCACAGCGGGCGACGACGCAGGCCTCGGCGGCCTTCAATCAGCGCCATCTCGGCAAAATCTTCGGCGTATAGCAGCTCGGCTGGGTTAGTACGTTGCAGCTCGGCAGCCATGGTTTCGCGGTCGGCTGGTTCACTGATGCGAAAACGCCCGGAGCTGATATCCAGCGTGGCGTAGCCATAGCCTTTGCTGTCCTGCCAGACGGCGGCGAGGAGGTTATCCTGGCGCTCTTGCAGCAGCGCTTCATCGCTGATGGTGCCCGGCGTAACGATACGCACAACTTTACGCTCGACCGGACCTTTGCTGGTGGCCGGGTCGCCAATCTGTTCGCAAATGGCGACGGACTCGCCCTGATTCACCAGCTTGGCGAGGTAGTTTTCGACCGCGTGGTGCGGGATGCCCGCCATCGGGATAGGTTCACCGGCAGAAGCGCCGCGCTTGGTCAGCGAAATGTCGAGCAACTGCGATGCGCGTTTCGCATCGTCATAAAACATCTCGTAAAAGTCGCCCATGCGGTAAAACAGCAGGATCTCGGGATGCTGCGCTTTCAGCTTCAGATACTGCTGCATCATCGGCGTATGTGCGTCGAAATTGTCGATTGTACTCATCCGTTTGTGATGTCCATTTTCTAAAATTTTACTGAGTGCGTTATGTGTTCGGACTCATCTGATGCCGTGGATCTCATGAAATCCGGCCTGTTTTTTCATGAGTACGTAGGGTGCATGATAACGGAGTCTGGAGGGCAGGAAAACAGAAGAGGGGGCCTCGTCCTGAAATGGTGCTATCTGCAAATTGATCTCACCGACCTTTTGCGACGGTTGTCATTATCATGAAAGCGATAGCCGCTATAATCCCCGCCTCTTGTGCGGCTCTTCGCACATGACTCCTTCTGAGTTCAGAGGCTAACATCGATGACATGGAAACAATTTAAACATACCTTTCTGATCAAATTCTGGTCCCCGGTTCCTGCGGTAATCGCGGCCGGTATTCTCTCTACTTATTACTTTGGCATCACCGGCACCTTCTGGGCTGTGACGGGCGAGTTCACGCGTTGGGGCGGGCAATTGCTACAGCTTGCTGGCGTACATACCGAGACCTGGGGCTATTACAAGCTGATTGGCCTCGACGGTACGCCGCTGACCCGTATCGACGGCATGATGATTATCGGCATGTTCGGCGGCTGTTTTGCCGCGGCGCTGTGGGCCAATAACGTCAAGCTGCGCCTGCCGAAAAGCCGCATTCGTATTTTGCAGGCGATTGTCGGCGGGATTATTGCTGGTTTTGGCGCACGTCTGGCGATGGGCTGTAACCTCGCGGCCTTCTTCACGGGCATTCCACAGTTCTCACTTCACGCCTGGTTCTTCGCGCTGGCGACGGCCATTGGCTCCTGGTTTGGCGCACGCTTCACGCTGCTACCTATCTTCAGAATTCCGGTGAAAATGGTCAAAGTCTCGGCGGCATCGCCGCTGACGCAGCGTCCTGACCAGGCGCGCCGTCGTTTCCGTCTGGGTATGCTGGTGTTTATCGGCATGGTCGGCTGGGCGTTGCTGACGGCGGCGGGCAGCCCGAAACTGGGTCTGGCGATGCTGTTCGGTGTGGGCTTTGGTCTGCTGATTGAACGGGCGCAAATCTGCTTTACCTCGGCGTTCCGCGACCTGTGGATCACCGGGCGCACGCAAATGGCGAAGGCCATTATCTTCGGTATGGCGGTAAGCGCTATCGGCATCTTCAGCTATGTGCAGCTTGGCGTGGCACCGAAAATCATGTGGGCTGGCCCGAATGCGGTGATTGGCGGTCTGCTGTTCGGCTTCGGCATTGTGCTGGCCGGCGGTTGTGAAACTGGCTGGATGTATCGCGCCGTCGAAGGGCAGGTGCACTACTGGTGGGTGGGGCTTGGCAACGTGATTGGTTCAACCATTCTGGCCTACTTCTGGGACGATATCTCCCCGTCGCTCGCCACAAGCTGGGACAAAGTGAATCTGCTGACCACCTTTGGTCCGCTGGGCGGTCTGCTGGTGACCTACGGCCTGCTGCTGATTGCGCTGCTGTTAATTCTTGGCTGGGAAAAACGGTTCTTCCGTCGTAATGCTTCCGCCACAATTACTGCGAAGGAGAGTGTATGAAAACGATCGTCCCGGATTATCGTCTGGACATGGTGGGTGAACCTTGCCCGTACCCGGCGGTGGCGACGCTTGAGGCGATGCCGCAGTTAAAGAAAGGCGAAATACTGGAAGTGGTGAGCGACTGCCCGCAGTCGATTAATAACATCCCGGTGGATGCGCGCAACCACGGCTACACCGTGCTCGACATCCAGCAGGATGGGCCAACCATCCGCTATTTAATCCAGAAGTAACCTGCCGCCCTCGCCGTCCGGCGAGGGCGTATTGCTTTATCCAAATCTCGGTAGCAGGTTCAGCGTACTGCCGAACCAGCACAGAATCACCATGACCCCAAACAGGATAACCACCACCGGAATGGCCTTGCCGCCCCAGACGGTAAAGGTTTTCTCCGGGAAGCGTTCGCGCGATTTCAACGCCAGGAACGCGGGTACAATAACGGCCCAAACGGTCGCGCACAGCCCCGCGCCGCCGATGGCGTAAATAAAGCCGTTCGGGAAGATGAGGTACAGTGCCGCCGGGGGGAGGAAGGTGAGCAGCAACGTCTTAAAGCGGCCCCACGGGGTGTTGCCCATTTTGAACAGATCTGCCAGGTAATCAAACAGCCCGAGGGTCACGCCGAAGAAGGAGCTGGCGACCGCGAGGTTAGAGAAGATAAGCAGGAAGAACTCAATCACGCCGCGTTGGTTGGTCCCTAAGAAGGATTTCACTAGGGAAGGTGCGAACAAGTCCCTGATATGAGATCATGTTTGTCATCTGGAGCCATGGAACAGGGTTCATTATGAGTCATCAACTTACCTTCGCCGACAGTGAATTCAGCAGTAAGCGCCG
>NZ_CABTJS010000165.1:0-1516 GCF_902485085.1 uncultured Kluyvera sp. | reverse complement strand
TCGTATTCGCCTTCCATGATGCCTTTAAAGCCACGGATGGTGTCTTTCAGGGAAACGTATTTACCCGGAGAACCGGTGAATACTTCCGCAACGAAGAACGGCTGGGACAGGAAGCGCTGGATCTTACGCGCACGTGCTACCACCAGTTTGTCTTCTTCAGACAGTTCATCCATACCCAGGATGGCGATGATGTCTTTCAGTTCCTGGTAACGCTGCAGCAGGGACTGTACGCCACGCGCGGTGTCGTAGTGTTCCTGACCAACAACCAGTGGATCCAGCTGACGGCTGGTGGAGTCCAGCGGGTCAACGGCTGGGTAGATACCCAGAGACGCGATCTGACGGCTCAGTACCACGGTTGCATCTAAGTGCGCAAAGGTGGTGGCTGGAGATGGGTCAGTCAAGTCATCCGCAGGTACGTATACCGCCTGAACGGAGGTGATAGAACCGGTTTTGGTAGAGGTGATACGTTCCTGAAGAACACCCATCTCTTCCGCCAGCGTTGGCTGATAACCTACCGCTGAAGGCATACGACCCAGCAGTGCAGATACTTCAGTACCAGCCAGGGTGTAACGATAGATGTTATCAACGAACAGCAGAACGTCACGGCCTTCGTCACGGAACTTCTCAGCCATCGTCAGGCCGGTCAGCGCAACGCGCAGACGGTTTCCAGGTGGCTCGTTCATCTGGCCGTAAACAAGGGATACTTTGTCCAGAACGTTGGAGTCGGTCATTTCGTGGTAGAAGTCGTTACCCTCACGAGTACGTTCACCTACGCCCGCAAACACAGAGTAACCGGAGTGCTCGATCGCGATGTTACGGATCAGCTCCATCATGTTTACGGTTTTACCTACACCCGCACCACCGAACAGACCCACTTTACCGCCCTTCGCGAAAGGACACATCAGGTCGATAACTTTGATACCGGTTTCCAGCAGTTCCTGAGAGCTAGACAGCTCTTCGTAGGAAGGTGCAGCGCGGTGGATAGCCCAACGCTCTTCTTCACCGATGTCGCCTTTCATGTCTACTGGCTGACCCAGTACGTTCATGATACGACCCAGTGTTGCTTTACCTACCGGAACTTCGATTGGGTGCTCGAGGTCTTTAACATCCAGACCGCGACGCAGACCGTCGGAAGAACCCATAGCGATGGTACGTACGATACCGCCGCCGAGCTGCTGCTGAACTTCCAGCACCAGAACTTCATTACCATTCTGCACCTCAAGAGCTTCGTACACGCGCGGTACGGCATCCTGAGGGAATTCGACGTCAACTACGGCGCCGATTACCTGGACAATTTTTCCAGTAGCCATCTTGAATCCTCTACGAATTAACCTGGTTATACCGCGGATGCACCACCGACGATCTCGGTGAGTTCCTGAGTAATGCTGGCCTGTCGAGCTTTGTTGTATACCAACTGCAGCTCTTTAATCAGGCTGCCGCCATTGTCGGTCGCGGCTTTCATCGCCACCATACGTGCGGCCTGCTCGCTGGCCAGGTTTTCTACCACGCCCTGATA
>NZ_CABTJS010000164.1:0-4546 GCF_902485085.1 uncultured Kluyvera sp. | reverse complement strand
GCCATACGAGCACGGAAGCCGTGAGAACGGTTGCGCTTCAGTACAGACGGTTGAAAAGTGCGTTTCATGGCGATTTCTACCTAAACTTGAATAAATTCAATGGCTTTATTGGATATCCGAACGAAAATCGAACGATGGACACCGAAGCCATGGGTGATTAAAGAGGCCGGATTGTAATAATTGTACACTCCGGAGTCAATTCTCTTTCCTTATTTACCGCGTAAAAAACCACGTATCACCGCAGTTTTTCGCCCGGTAAATGAGCAGCGTCCTTCACCAAAATTCGCGTAGAACACGCCGGGTGGGGGATTATACGGGCTGCCCATTAAAGCGCAAGGATCATCCTGGATCTTTGTTAGATCATTTAAGCAGAAATTTGTCGCTAGTCATTAATTTTTCCAATATGCGAAGGAAATCGTGCCTTCTCTTTGTCGGGATCGTTTACACTTAGCGCTTGCCGGATCCACCTGTGGATAAATCGGGAAGAATCTGTGAGAAACAGAAGATCTCTGGCGCAGTTTACGCTATGATCCTCGGCCCGATCGCGATCGGTGGATCGTAAAAGGGGAAAATAACCGCGTCATTTCAGCACCGTGTCTGAAAGAGGTGGTTGAAAACCGCAGATAGCGGTTCGCGCGTCACCCGCTTGCATCGGGTCTTTTCGACGTGTGCCAAAAATCACGAATTTTTAATCTTATACACAGCATTGTTCGGGCTGCACATATGCAGCAACTGAATGAATCCCCGACAGTATTCAGTTTTGCTGGCGGCAGGATCGTCAGAGGTAGCCTGCAGGTTTGCCTGGAGGATGATGTGTATCGACTTTTTTCGAGTGGAGTCCGCCGTGTCACTTTCGCTTTGGCAGCAATGTCTTGCCCGATTGCAGGATGAGTTACCAGCCACAGAATTCAGCATGTGGATCCGCCCATTGCAGGCGGAACTAAGCGATAACACGCTGGCACTGTATGCGCCAAATCGTTTTGTACTTGATTGGGTAAGAGATAAATACCTCAATAACATCAACGGTCTGCTGAATGATTTCTGCGGCGCTGATGCCCCGCAGCTGCGCTTTGAGGTTGGCACCAAGCCCGTTACCCAAACGTTACGAGAGACGGCAAACGTCAGCGCCCCGGCGCAGATGGCCCAGGTTCATGCCCCGCGCGTTCCTCCGGCACCGCGTGCAGGATGGGATAACGTTCCGGCACCCGCTGAGCCTTCCTACCGTTCTAACGTCAACGTTAAACACACCTTTGATAACTTCGTAGAAGGTAAGTCGAACCAGCTGGCCCGCGCGGCGGCGCGTCAGGTGGCAGACAACCCAGGCGGCGCGTATAACCCGCTGTTCCTCTATGGCGGCACCGGTCTGGGTAAAACGCACCTGCTGCACGCGGTAGGTAACGGTATTATCGCCCGCAAACCGAACGCGAAAGTGGTGTATATGCACTCCGAGCGCTTTGTCCAGGACATGGTAAAAGCCCTGCAAAACAACGCGATCGAAGAGTTTAAACGCTACTATCGTTCAGTAGACGCCCTGCTGATCGATGATATTCAATTCTTCGCCAACAAAGAACGCTCTCAGGAAGAGTTCTTCCACACTTTTAACGCCCTGCTGGAAGGTAATCAGCAAATCATCCTCACGTCGGATCGCTATCCGAAAGAGATTAACGGCGTAGAAGATCGTCTCAAGTCCCGCTTCGGCTGGGGCCTGACGGTGGCCATTGAGCCGCCTGAGCTTGAGACCCGCGTCGCTATCCTGATGAAAAAAGCCGACGAAAACGATATTCGTCTGCCTGGTGAGGTGGCGTTCTTCATTGCCAAGCGTCTACGCTCTAACGTGCGTGAGCTTGAAGGGGCACTGAACCGCGTTATCGCCAACGCCAACTTTACCGGCCGGGCGATCACCATCGATTTCGTGCGTGAAGCGCTGCGCGACCTGTTAGCGCTGCAGGAAAAGCTGGTCACCATCGACAATATTCAGAAGACGGTGGCGGAGTACTACAAAATTAAAGTCGCGGATCTGCTCTCCAAACGACGTTCTCGTTCGGTAGCGCGTCCGCGCCAGATGGCGATGGCGTTGGCGAAAGAGCTCACCAACCACAGTCTGCCGGAGATTGGCGATGCGTTTGGTGGCCGTGACCATACCGCCGTGCTGCACGCCTGCCGTAAGATTGAACAGCTGCGTGAAGAAAGCCACGATATCAAAGAAGACTTTTCCAATTTAATCAGAACATTGTCGTCGTGATCCTATGAAATTTACCGTAGAACGTGAACATTTATTAAAACCGTTACAACAGGTGAGTGGCCCGTTAGGCGGGCGTCCGACATTGCCGATTCTGGGTAACCTGTTGCTGCAGGTCGCGGACGGCACGCTGTCGCTGACCGGTACCGATTTGGAAATGGAAATGGTAGCGCGCGTGGCGCTGCTGCAGGCACATGAACCGGGCGCGACTACCGTCCCGGCGCGTAAATTCTTTGATATTTGCCGTGGCCTGCCGGAAGGTGCCGAGATTGCTGTACAGCTGGAGGGCGACCGTATGCTGGTGCGTTCTGGCCGCAGCCGCTTCTCTCTGTCTACGTTGCCTGCTGCCGACTTCCCGAACCTGGACGACTGGCAGAGCGAGGTTGAATTCACCCTGCCGCAAGCGACCATGAAGCGCCTGATTGAAGCCACTCAGTTCTCGATGGCGCATCAGGACGTTCGTTATTACTTAAACGGCATGCTGTTCGAAACCGAAGGCGAAGAGCTGCGTACCGTGGCAACCGACGGCCACCGTCTGGCGGTCTGTTCTATGCCTATCGGGCAATCGCTGCCTAACCATTCGGTGATCGTGCCGCGTAAAGGGGTGATTGAGCTGATGCGTATGCTCGACGGTGGCGATACGCCGTTGCGCGTGCAGATTGGCAGCAACAACATCCGCGCGCACGTCGGTGACTTTATCTTCACTTCCAAGCTGGTTGATGGCCGTTTCCCGGATTATCGCCGCGTATTGCCGAAGAACCCGGATAAACACCTGGAAGCCGGCTGCGATATCCTCAAGCAGGCCTTTGCCCGTGCGGCGATTCTCTCCAATGAGAAATTCCGCGGCGTGCGTCTGTTTGTTAGCGAAAACCAGCTGAAAATTACCGCCAACAACCCAGAGCAGGAAGAAGCAGAAGAAATTCTGGATGTCTCCTATCCGGGCACCGAGCTGGAAATTGGCTTTAACGTCAGCTACGTGCTGGACGTCCTGAACGCGCTGAAGTGCGAGAACGTGCGCATTCTGCTGACCGATTCCGTATCGAGCGTACAGATTGAAGATGCCGCATCACAGTCGGCTGCCTATGTTGTTATGCCAATGAGACTGTAATGTCGCTCACCCGCCTGTTGATCCGCGATTTTCGCAATATTGAAAACGCGGATCTTGCATTATCCCCTGGCTTTAACTTCCTGGTTGGCGCCAACGGCAGCGGCAAAACCAGCGTGCTGGAAGCCATCTATACGCTCGGTCATGGCCGGGCGTTTCGCAGTTTGCAGATTGGTCGCGTTATCCGCCACGAGCAGGAGGCGTTTGTCCTGCATGGGCGCTTACAGGGCGCGGAGCGTGAAACATCCATCGGCCTGACCAAAGACAAGCAGGGCGACAGCAAGGTGCGTATCGACGGCACCGACGGTCATAAAGTGGCCGAACTGGCGCTGCTGATGCCGATGCAGCTGATTACGCCTGAGGGGTTTACTTTACTCAACGGCGGCCCCAAATATAGAAGAGCGTTCCTTGATTGGGGATGCTTCCACAACGAAGCCGGGTTCTTCAACGCCTGGAGTAACCTGAAGCGGTTGCTCAAGCAGCGCAATGCCGCGCTGCGCCAGGTGAGCCGCTACGCGCAGCTACGCCCGTGGGATATGGAACTTATCCCACTGGCCGAGCAAATCAGCCGCTGGCGCGCGGAATACAGCGCCGGTATTGCCGAAGACATGGCTGATACCTGCAAACAATTTCTCCCGGAGTTCTCTCTGACCTTCTCCTTCCAGCGCGGCTGGGAAAAAGAAACTGATTATGCCGAAGTGCTGGAGAGAAACTTCGAACGCGACCGTATGCTGACCTACACGGCACACGGCCCGCACAAGGCGGACTTCCGCATTCGCGCCGACGGCGCGCCGGTGGAAGACACCTTATCGCGCGGGCAGCTTAAGCTGCTGATGTGCGCGTTACGCCTGGCACAGGGCGAGTTTTTAACTCGCGAAAGCGGAAGACGCTGCCTGTACCTGATAGATGATTTTGCCTCGGAACTTGATGACGCACGGCGCGGCCTGCTGGCTAGCCGTTTAAAAGCCACACAGTCTCAGGTTTTCGTCAGTGCGATCAGCGCTGAACACGTTCTGGACATGTCGGACGAAAATTCGAAGATGTTTAACGTGGAAAAGGGTAAAATAACGGATTAACCCAAGTTTAAATGAGCGAGAAACGTTGATGTCGAATTCTTATGACTCCTCCAGTATCAAAGTCCTGAAAGGGCTGGATGCGGTGCGTAAGCGCCCGGGTATGTATATCGGCGACACGGATGACGG
>NZ_CABTJS010000163.1:0-32724 GCF_902485085.1 uncultured Kluyvera sp. | reverse complement strand
TAGCGATTGAGTGCACATTTTTCCGCGGATTTAGCGCTGTAAAAGCTGGCATCTGAATTGCATTAGTTAAGTAAATAGTCGGTGGCGGGCCAATGGCGGCCTGCACACCGCGAGGATAAAGGCGTCCTGCAATGCGTAAGCATTGCCGGGCGCTTTTTTTTTGCATTCGGGAGCGAGTATGGACGAAACGGTTTCACTATCACGGCGACGTTTGTTACAGGCGGGCGCGGTACTCGGCGGCGCTATGCTGCTGCCTGGCATGAGTCAGGCGGTCTGGGCGGCGGGCTCCGATAAACCGGAGCTACAGACGGTTAAGGTGGGCTTTATTCCGCTGACCGACTGCGCGCCGCTGGCGATTGCCTCACTGAAAGGCTTCGACAAAAAGTACGGCATTACGCTGGTACCGAGCAAAGAAGCGAGTTGGGCCGCGGTGCGCGACAAGCTGGTCAACGGCGAACTTGATGCGGCGCATGTGCTTTACGGCCTGCTGTACGGGCTTGAGCTGGGCGTGGCGGCGAAACCACAGCCGATGGCTAACCTGATGACCCTTAACCGCAACGGTCAGGGGATCACGCTGTCGAGCGATTTGCAGGAAAAGGGCATCACCCACCTCGGCGCGCTGAAAAACCTGGTCGGTCAAAGCGCGCCAGGCACCTACACCTTCGCCCATACCTTCCCGACCGGCACCCATGCCATGTGGCTCTATTACTGGCTGGCGAGCGGCGGGATCAACCCGTTTGACGATGTACGCACGGTGGTGGTGCCGCCACCGCAGATGGTGATGAACATGCGCATCGGCAACATGGTGGGGTTCTGCGTTGGCGAGCCGTGGAACGCTCGCGCCATTAACGACCGTATCGGTTTCACCGCTGCCACCAGCCAGGATATCTGGCCGGAGCACCCGGAAAAAGTCCTCGGCGCTCGCCGCGATTGGGTAGAGCAAAACCCGAATACCGCGCGCGCGCTGGTGGCCGCGCTGATGGATGCCGCTCGCTGGATTGACGCCTCTGACGATAACAAACGCGAAACCGCGCAGATCCTCTCTCACCGCGGTTGGCTCAACACCAAAGAACAGTACCTCACCGGGCGGATGCTCGGTGCTTATGACAACGGCATCGGCCGCCGCTGGCAGGATGCGCACCCGATGCGCTTCTTTGAGCATGGGGAGGTGAGCTACCCGTGGCTTTCCGACGGCATGTGGTTCTTAACCCAGTTCCGCCGCTGGGGGCTGCTGAAAAGTGACCCGGACTATCTGGCGGTCGCTCAGCGTATTAACCGCATTGATGTCTGGAAAGAGGCGGCGCAGGCGGTTGGTGGCATTGCCATTCCGACCCAGACCCTGCGCAGCAGCACGTTAATCGACGGTTCTGTCTGGAACGGGGCTGACCCCGCTGCATACGCCCGCAGTTTTGCCATTCAACGTATAGGGGCATGAGATGAATACCAAAACGAAACCTATCGACGCGCCGACTCCGGCAGGAGAAGTGATTGCCATGCCGCCGGTGCAGGTTCGCCGTAGACCGCCTGCGCTGCGGCGCCATCTTCGTGAACTCGCAGAGCGCACTATTCCGGCGGCGCTGGGGCTGGGCCTGTTGGTGCTGCTCTGGCAGCTGGCTGCGGTGAACAGCAAAGGTTTTCCAACGCCGCTCAGTACCCTGGATTCGGCGATAACCCTCTTTTCTGACCCGTTCTATAACAACGGCCCCAATGACGTCGGCGTGGGCTGGAACGTGCTGGCCTCTTTACAGCGCGTGGCGGTGGGCTTTGGTCTCGCGGCGCTGGCGGGTATACCGCTTGGTTTCCTGATTGGTCGCTTTACCTTTGCTTCGCGGATGTTCACCCCGCTGATTGCGTTGCTGCGTCCGGTCAGCCCGCTGGCCTGGCTGCCGATTGGCCTGCTGCTGTTCCAGAAAGCGGAACCGGCATCGAGTTGGACGATTTTCATCTGCTCCATCTGGCCGATGGTGATTAACACCGCCGAAGGGGTGCGTCGCATTCCGCAGGACTACCTCAACGTGGCGCGAGTGCTGAACCTCTCCGAGTGGACGGTGATGCGCAAAATCCTCTTCCCGGCGGTGTTGCCGTCGGTGCTCACCGGGGTTCGTTTGTCGATTGGTATCGCCTGGCTGGTCATTGTGGCGGCCGAAATGCTCACCGGCGGGCTGGGTATCGGTTTTTGGATCTGGAACGAGTGGAACAACCTCAACGTCGAAAACATCCTTATCGCTATCGTCATTATCGGCGTAGTGGGGCTGCTGCTGGAGCAAGGGCTGATGCTGATTGCACGCCGTTTTAGCTGGCAAGAGAAATAGGAGCACATCATGAAACCATTAATTCAGGTGCAGGCCGTGAGCCAGCGTTTTCATACCGCCAGCGGCGAGTTTCTGGCCTTACAGAACGTCTCTTTTGATATTCACGAAGGGGAGACCGTCAGCCTGATTGGCCATTCGGGCTGCGGTAAATCGACGCTGCTCAACCTGATTGCTGGTATTACCCTGCCGACCGAAGGCGGGCTGCTGTGCGATAACCGCGAAATTGCCGGACCGGGGCCGGAGCGGGCGGTGGTGTTCCAGAACCACTCGCTGCTGCCGTGGCTCACCTGCTTTGACAACGTGGCGCTGGCGGTGGAACAGGTGTTTCGCCACACCATGAACAAAGCGGAGCGCCGGGAGTGGATTGCGCACAACCTCGAACGTGTCCAGATGGGCCACGCCATGCAAAAACGCCCGGGTGAAATCTCGGGCGGCATGAAGCAACGCGTCGGGATTGCACGGGCGCTGGCGATGAAGCCAAAGGTGCTGCTGATGGATGAGCCGTTTGGCGCGCTGGACGCGCTGACCCGCGCCCATCTTCAGGACTCCGTCATGCAAATCCAGCAGTCGCTGAACACCACAATCGTGCTGATTACCCACGATGTTGATGAAGCGGTGCTGCTCTCTGACCGGGTAATGATGATGACCAACGGCCCGGCGGCCACGGTGGGCGAAGTGCTGGAGGTGGATCTACCGCGTCCGCGTAACCGCGTGCAGCTGGCGGATGACGGCCGTTATCACCACCTGCGCCAGCAGATCCTCCACTTTCTTTACGAAAAACAGCCGAAAGCGGCGTAAGGGGCTTCTATGCGGCGACTGGTGATGATTGGCAACGGGATGGCGGCGACCCGGCTGGCGGAAAAGCTGGTCGCGAGCGCGCCGGGGGCGTTTGCTATCACCCTTATCGGCGACGAGCCGCATCCGGCCTATAGCCGCATTCAGCTTTCTCCGGTGCTGGGTGGCGAAAAGGATTTTAACCAGACGCTGCTACAACCGGCGCAGTGGTACCGCGACCATCACATCACGCAGTGCCTCGATGAAACGGTGCTGGCGGTTGACGTACAGGCGCGGCGTGTCACCACCACCCAGCGCGAGCTGGAATGGGATGAGCTGGTGTTTACCTGCGGCTCGAAGGCCTTTCTGCCGCCGCTGCCGGGTATTGACCTGCCGCACGTTTTTGCCTTCCGCACTCTCGCCGACGTGGAGGCGATTCTGGCCACGCCGGGCGATGCGGTGGTGATTGGCGGCGGAGTGCTCGGCGTGGAAGCTGCCGCCGCGCTGCGCATAAGAGGTGACAACGTCACTTTGGTGCATCGCAGCGAACGACTGATGGAGCAGCAGTTAGACGAGATGGCGGGCGAACTGTTGGCCCAGCGATTAGCGGAGCGTGGCATCGGATGTGAACTGGGTGCAGGTATCGCACAGATTACCCCTGACGCGGTGGTGTTAAACAACGGACGCGCCATTGCGGCAACCCGCGTGGTGATGGCAACCGGTGTCCGTCCCAACATTGCGCTGGCGCAGCGGGCCGGTATTCATTGCCAACGCGGGATAGTTGTCAACCGCCAGCTTGAGACGGGCATTCCCGGCGTCAGCGCTATTGGGGAATGCTGTGAGATTGACGGACAAACCTTCGGCCTGGTGGCTCCCTGCATGCGGCAGGCGGACGTCCTGGCAGCAAGGCTCTGCGGCAGCCCGCAAGCAGATTTCCACTGGCAGGATCGCGGTACCCGTCTGAAGGTGACGGGGATTGACCTGTTCAGCGCCGGGCGGGTTCAGGCCATCGACGGAGATAGCCAGTGGTCCTCCTATGACCCGCAGACCGGGCACTATCGGCAGTTGTTGGTGGCAAACGGTCAGCTGGCCGGAGTCCTGCTGCTTGGCGACTGCACCAGCGCCGCCGCCTTTACCGATTTATTGCATACCGTCCAGCCCGCGCAGGCGAGCTGGATATTCGACCCTTTTACCACGCAGCCATCGGCTGCAGGAACGCAAACCATGACAAAACCAACATTAGCGGTCGTCGGGCACGGGATGGTCGGCCACCATTTTCTTGAGCAGTGTGTCAGCCACCAGCTGCATGAACAGTACCAGATTGTCGTGCTGGGCGAAGAGCGCTATGCCGCCTACGACCGTGTGCATTTATCCGAGTATTTTGCTGGCCGCAGCGCCGAGTCGCTTTCGATGGTAGAGGGCGATTTCTTTGCCGATAACGGCATCGAACTGCGGTTGTCGCAGGTGGTTACGGCCATTGATCGTGAGGCGAGAGTCGTTCGCAATGCCGAGGGCCATGAGCTGCATTGGGATAAGCTGGTGCTGGCTACCGGCTCGTATCCGTTCGTGCCGCCCATTCCCGGTAATTCGCTGCCGGGGTGTTTTGTCTACCGTACCCTGGACGGTCTTGATGCCATTGCCGCCAGCGCCAAAACGGCCAGCCGTGGCGTGGTGATCGGTGGCGGTCTGTTGGGGCTTGAGGCCGCTAACGCCCTGCGTCAGCTGGGGCTGGACACCCACGTGGTGGAGTTCGCGCCGAATCTGATGGCGGTGCAGTTGGATAACGGCGGTGCCGCTATGCTGCGGGAAAAAATCACCGAACTTGGCGTGAGCGTACACACCAGCAAAGCCACCACCGAGATTCGCCAGACGGAAGCAGGGCTTACGCTACAGTTTGCCGACGGTGAAAGCCTGACGACCGACATGGTGGTGTTCTCGGCGGGGATTCGCCCGCAGGACGCGCTGGCGCGCAGTAGTGGTATTGTCCTGGGCGAGCGCGGCGGTATTGCCATTGATAACCAGTGTCGTACCTCCGACGATGATATTTTCGCCATCGGCGAATGCGCGCTGTGGGATAACAAAATTTATGGTCTGGTGGCCCCTGGCTACCAGATGGCAAGAGTCGCCGCAGCGACGCTTGCGGGTGAAGCGAGTGAATTCAGCGGGGCGGATATGAGCACCAAGCTCAAGCTGCTCGGCGTTGACGTTGCCTCGTTTGGCGATGCCCACGGGCGCACGCCGGGTAGCCAGAGCTATCAGTGGATCCACGGCCCGGAGCAAATCTATAAGAAGATTGTGGTCAGCGCTGACGGCAAAACGCTGCTCGGCGGCGTGCTGGTAGGCGATGCCAGCGACTACGCCACGCTGCTGCAAATGATGCTCAACGATATAGCGCTGCCGCCTCGCCCGGAATCCTTGATTTTACCGGCGCTGGAAGGCAGTACGCCGAAAGCGCTAGGCGTCGCGGCGCTGCCGGATAGCGCGCAAATCTGTTCCTGTCACAACGTCAGCAAAGGCGATATTTGCCAGGCGGTGAGCAATGGCGCCAGCGAAATGGGGGCGATAAAAAGCTGCACCAAAGCGGCGACCGGCTGCGGCGGCTGTAGCGCGCTGGTTAAACAGGTGATGGAGTATCAGCTGGCGCAGCAGGGCGTGGAGGTGAAAAAGGACATCTGCGAACACTTCCCGTACTCACGCCAGGAAATTTATCACCTGGTGCGGGTCAACCGCATTCACACCTTTGAGCAACTGATTGCCCGCTATGGTCAAGGCGACGGCTGCGAAATCTGCAAACCGCTGGTGGGGTCGGTGCTGGCATCCTGCTGGAATGAATATCTGCTTAAACCGGCGCATTTGCCGTTACAGGACACCAACGACCGCTATTTCGCCAATATCCAGAAAGACGGCACCTACTCCGTGGTGCCTCGTATGCCTGCCGGTGAGGTGACGCCGGACGGGCTGATAGCCATCGGGCAGATAGCTAAACGCTACGCGCTGTATAGCAAAATCACCGGCGGCCAGCGTATTGACCTGTTTGGCGCGCGATTAGAGCAGTTGCCTGCTATCTGGCATGAGCTGGTGGAGGCCGGGTTTGAGACCGGTCATGCCTACGGCAAGTCGCTGCGCACGGTGAAATCCTGCGTCGGCTCGACCTGGTGTCGCTACGGGGTGCAGGATTCCACCGGGCTCGCGGTGACGCTGGAGCATCGTTATAAAGGGCTGCGCGCGCCGCATAAAATTAAAATGGCGGTCTCCGGCTGTACCCGCGAGTGCGCTGAAGCGCAGGGCAAAGATGTAGGGGTGATTGCCACCGACAAGGGCTGGAACCTTTATTTATGCGGCAACGGCGGCATGAAACCGCGCCATGCGGATCTGTTTGCCAGCGACCTTGATGACGCGACGCTGCTGCGCACCATTGACCGATTCCTGATGTTTTACATCCGCACCGCCGACCGATTGCAGCGCACCAGCACCTGGATGGATAACCTGGAGGGCGGACTGGACTATCTGCGTCGCGTGATTCTCGACGATGCTCTGGGTATCGGCGAAGAGCTGGAGCAGGAGATGGCCCGCGTTATCGACAGCTATCAGTGCGAATGGCAAACCACCCTGAACGACCCGCAGCGGTTGATGCTGTTCCGCTCCTTCGTCAACAGCGATACGCCGGATGAAGCGGTACAACGTGAATCCGTTCGCGGTCAGCCGCAGCGGGTTCCGGTCTCAACGAAGCCGGCAGCGGTAGGCCATGCTAAGCCGTGGCAGGCGATTTGCCTGCTGGAAGATATTCCCCCGCAGGCCGGGATTGGCGCTCGCCTGGGCGACATGCAGATAGCGCTGTTTCGTCTTAATGGTCACGTTTACGCGCTGGATAATCTGGAGCCCGGCAGTCAGGCCAACGTGTTGTCGCGAGGGCTGCTGGGGGATGCCAGCGGCGAGCCTATCGTTATCTCACCGCTTTATAAGCAGCGCATTCGTCTGCGTGACGGTCGCCATTCAGAGAGCGGTGAGCCGGTGGTACGCGCCTGGCCGGTGAAAATTGAAGGTGGCACCGTGTGGGTAAGCAACCAGGAACTGGTGATGCGCGCGGAGGCCTCATGACAGAGACCCGGACAACCTGTCCTTACTGCGGCGTTGGCTGCGGGGTAGTAGCAAGCGTGGTTGATGGCGCGGTGAGCGTTCGGGGTGATAGCGAGCATCCGGCGAACGTTGGCCGCCTGTGCGTGAAAGGATCTGCATTGGGCGAAACGACCGGTCTGGAGGGGCGTCTGCTGCATCCGTCCGTTGACGGGCAGCAGGTGAACTGGGAGCGGGCGCTGGATGTTGCCGGTGAGCGGTTACGGGCGATTATCAACGAACACGGCCCGCAGGCGGTGGCGTTTTATGCCTCCGGGCAGTTGCTGACCGAGGATTACTACGCGGCCAATAAGCTGATGAAAGGATTTATCGGCGCGGCGAATATCGATACCAACTCGCGTCTCTGTATGTCGTCGGCGGTGACCGGCTATAAACGCGCGTGGGGTGCCGACGTGGTGCCGTGCAGCTATGAGGACGTAGAGCGCAGCGACCTGGTGGTGCTGGTGGGCTCCAACGCCGCCTGGGCCCACCCGGTGCTCTATCAACGTCTGGTGCAGGCGAAGCAGCAAAACCCGCAGATGAAGGTGGTGGTTATTGATCCTCGACGCACCGCGACCTGCGATATTGCCGACCGCCATCTGGCGATTGCTCCCGGCACGGATGCCGGGTTATTTGTTGGGCTGCTGCGCGCCATCGCCGAGTGCGGCGCAAGGCTGGACGATTTTACCGATGCGCCCGCCGCGCTGGAGGCGGCACAGCCCTGGAACGTTGCGCGCGTGGCGGCGTTTTGCGGGCTGCCATTAGCTGAGGTTGCCGCGTTTTATCAGGACTTTATTGCCGCGCCCAGGGCCATCACGCTCTACACCATGGGAATTAACCAATCCTCCAGCGGCAGCGATAAATGCAATGCCATTATTAACGTCCACCTTGCCAGCGGTAAATTCGGCCGCGAAGGCTGTGGCCCGTTTTCGCTGACCGGGCAGCCAAATGCCATGGGCGGCCGTGAAGTGGGCGGGTTGGCAACCATGCTGGCGGCGCATATGAATTTTGAGCCTGCCGACCTCGCCCGGGTAGCGCGATTCTGGGGTACCGAACGGCTGGCGCAAACGCCGGGACTGATGGCGGTGGATCTCTTTGCCGCTATCGGGCGCGGTGAGGTGAAAGCGGTATGGATTATGGGGACTAACCCGGCGGTATCGCTGCCGGACAGCCATGCGGTGAGCCAGGCCCTGAAGCGCTGTGAGCTGGTGATCGTCTCTGAAATTTCGTCCCATACAGAAACCTCTCGCTATGCGCACATCCGTTTTCCGGCGCTGGGGTGGGGGGAGAAAAACGGTACCGTGACCAATTCAGAGCGCCGAATCTCGCGTCAGCGGGCGTTTTTGCCTGTTCCCGGTGAGGCTCGCGCGGACTGGTGGATTATCGCCCGCGTCGCCCAGCGTCTGGGATATGGTGAGGCGTTTGCCTGGCAGCATCCGCACGAGGTGTTTAGTGAACATGCCGCGCTCTCTGGGTTTGAAAATGAAGGTCAGCGAGCGTTTGATATCAGCGGGCTTGCCGAATTAAGCCGTGAAGCGTGGGATGATCTTGCGCCGGTACGCTGGCCGGTTAGCCGCCACGCCCACACGTTGGATCTCAAGCGAGGCTGGCGTGCCGACGCACGTGTACGCATGGTACCCGTCTCGCCACGCGGGATGCAGGCTCAGACCCAGGCACTTTATCCACTTATTCTTAACAGCGGGCGTATCCGCGACCAGTGGCACACCATGACGCGCACCGGTAGCGTGCCAAAACTGATGCAGCATATCTCGCAGCCCATTGTCGAAGTGGCGCCGCAAGATGCCCAGCATTTCGGTCTACAACACGGTGGTCTCTCACGGATAAGCTCGCTGCACGGCGTAATGGTGGCAAAAGTCGTGGTGACCGATAGCCAGCGTCGCGGTTCGCTGTTTACGCCGATGCACTGGAACGACTGCTTTGCCCGCCAGGGGAAAGTCAACGGTCTGGTGGCACCGGTGGTGGACCCGCACTCCGGGCAGCCGGAAAGTAAACAAACGGCGGTGCGCATCGCCCCCTGGCAACCTGCATGGCAGGGCGAGCTCTATTCCCGTGATGAAGTACCGTTAGCGGGGCATGTGACCTGGTGGCGAAAAGCCGCAACCGGGCTGCACCATCTCACGCTCTGCAGCGATCGTCTTATTGAGCAGGATATTCTGGTCTGGTGTCAGCAGCACGGCTGGCAGGTACAGGTGGCGAATGCTGGGGATCTCTGGCATTTGTTGGCGTGGCAGGGCGAGCAGTTGATGCTGGGGTTCTGGAGTAGCCATCGGCTGCCGGAAGTGGACGACTCGCTGGTGTGCAGGGCGTTTAGCGAAGCGCCGCAGACGCTTGTGGACCGTCATGCGCTGCTGAGCGGTCAGGATTTGGCACGACCGGCGGCAGGGAAAATTGTTTGCAGCTGTTTCAGCATTGGTGAAAAAAACATCCTTGACGCGATTGAAAAACAGGGTTGCCGCACGGCGGGCGAACTGGGTGAACGGCTGAAATGCGGCACCAACTGCGGCTCCTGCGTGCCAGAGCTTAAAGCATTGCTGGCAAGTACGACGATAAAAGTGACGGTTTTATAACCTTCAGGCAATTCCTGGAATAAGGGGCAAAGGCTGAACCCTCCCGGTAAAGGGGTTAAACTGATGAGCCTGGGGCTGGTTTTTTCCAGTCTGCTTTGAAGCTGGCTATGGGGTTGTGGTTTTGTCTTTGCGTTTTTACTCGTCATTATTGGTGTTGCTGGTGTTGACCGTGGGCAGCGCGCGTGCGCGAACGTCGTTCGTCGAAGAGGCGGAGCACCCCTTCGATAATCCGGCTGATAGCCTGCCGGACCTCGCCATCACTCCGGAAAATCATGATGCAGAGAAACATTTTGCCGAGATGGTGAAAGCCTTTGGCGAAGCCAGCATGACCGATAACGGCCTGGATACCGGCGAGCAGGCGCGGCTGTTTGCACTGACGCAGTTGCAGGATAAGGTCAACGGCCAGATGAACCAGCAGTTGGAAAGCTGGCTATCTCCCTGGGGGAATACCAATATTCAGCTGCTGGTGGACGGCCAGGGGAAGATGACCGGCAGCCACGGCAGTTGGTTTGTGCCGCTGCAGGATAATACGCATTATCTCACCTGGAGCCAGTTTGGTCTGACCCAGCAGGACGATGGGCTGGTGGGGAATCTGGGGTTAGGGCAGCGCTGGGTCGCCGGGCAGTGGCTGCTTGGCTATAACACCTTTTATGACAGCCTGCTGGATGCCAACCTTAACCGCGGCGGGCTGGGCGCGGAGGCCTGGGGCGAAAACCTGCGCTTTTCTGCCAACTACTATTACCCACTGCACGATTGGCAGAATACGGGCACGGCGCTGCAACAGCGTATGGCGCGCGGCTACGATCTGACGGCGCAGGCCTGGATACCCGCTTATAACCATATCAACACCAGTCTGAGCGTCGAGCAATACTTTGGCGACAGCGTTGACCTGTTCCGCAGCGGTACGGGCTACCGTAACCCGGTCGCGGTCTCCCTTGGCCTTAACTATACCCCGGTGCCGTTATTCACCTTCAGCGCCCAGCATAAGCAGGGAGAGAGTGGGGTAAACCAGAACAATCTCGGCATGAAGGTTAACTATCGTTTCGGCGTGCCGTTGAAGAAGCAGCTTGCCGCCGACGAAGTGGCGCAAACCCGTACGCTGCGTGGCAGCCGCTACGATGCGCCGGAGCGCAACAATTTGCCAGTGATGGAATTCCGCCAGCGTAAAAGCCTGAGCGTCTATCTGGCAACGCCGCCGTGGGATCTGACCGGGTACGAGACGGTTGAGCTTAAACTTCAGGTGCGGGATGAATACGGCGTGAAATCATTAAGCTGGCAAGGGGACACGGCGGCACTAAGCCTGACGCCGCCGGCATCCAATGCCAGCACCGATGGCTGGAGTATTATTATGCCGGCCTGGGATCCGACGGAGGGTGCCAGCAATACCTGGCATCTGTCGGTCATTGTGGAAGATAACAAGGGGCAGCGCGTCACCTCGAATGAGATAACGCTGACGCTGACCGAACCTGTCGTCAGCTTTGCCCCGCAGGGCAATAGCTGGTTGGACATGGCGCCATAGCGGCAACGGTCAGAAAATACGTTCCTGGTGTACCCATACGGCGGCTTCGACGCGGGATTTCAGCTTCATTTTCTTCAGCATGTGCTTCACGTGAACCTTCACGGTGCTTTCTGTGATGTCCAGACGGCGGGCAATCATCTTGTTCGGCAGGCCCTGGGCGATCAGTTTGAGAATATCGCGCTCACGCGGGGTCAACTGGTTGATGTCGCGATCCGAAGTCGCGCGGTTGGCGCGCAGGCTGGCGGCCAGCACGGGCGTTAATGCTTCACTTAATACCATTTCACCGGCGGCAGCTTGTTGCAGGGCTTTCAGCAGATCTTCCGGTTCCATATCTTTCAGCAGATAGCCATCAGCACCGCGTTTGAGGGCCGTGACCACGTCTTCTTCATGGTTGGACACGCTGAACACCACCACGCGGCCAGACAGTGATTTCTCACGCAGCTTGTCGAGGGTTTCCAGACCGTTCATGCCAGGCATGTTGAGATCGAGCAGAATCAGATCGGGATCGAGGGTTTCTGCCAGTTCAATTCCTTGTTCACCATTGCTGGCTTCGCCTACAACCTGAATATCTGATGCCATACTGACCAGTTGTTTCACGCCGGTACGCAGCATAGGATGATCGTCAATTAACAGGATAGTAGCCCGTTCCTGATTACTCATGAGTATCTCCTTGGGGAGTAGAAAGCGATTGTTCGGGGACAAACGTAACCACGACTTCAGTGCCGCCGCTTTCACGACGACGAACCTGGCAATCGCCACGCAGGCTTTGTGCGCGGTCACGCATAATAATGAGGCCATAATGGTTGCTGCGTTCAGCGTGCAGCGGGACGCCGCAGCCGTTGTCGGCCACCACCAGTTTGACCTGGTTGTTTTGTTGGGTAACGCTGACTTTGACTTCTGTCGCCTGCGAGTGCTTAAGCGCGTTGCTTAAGGCTTCGCGGGCAATCTGCAGCAGGTGAATCGCCTGGTGCGATGGCACGCAACGTGGCGGCAGTTGATAGTCGAGCTGCACCGGGAAGCCGAAATGGCTGCTGTACTCCTGGCAGCTGTCCTCCAGCGCCGGACGCAGGCCAGACTCGGTCAGCTTCAGACGGAAGGTGGTCAGCAGTTCGCGCAGTTGCGCCCACGAAGTGTTTAGCTCATTGCGCACCTGGCTTAGCAGTTCGCGACTTTCCGCAGACGACTGCTCTTTTTGCATCATTTGCAAACAACTGACCTGCATCTTCATGCAGGAGAGCGACTGGGCGATGGAATCGTGAAGTTCGCGGGCAATCGTTGAGCGCTCTTCCATCACGATCAATTGCTGCTGGCGCTCGAGCTGTTTATCCAGCGCCAGCGTTGAGGTGATTTGCTCGAGTAGGGTATCAACCAGCTGTTGCTGATCGTGGCTTAGCTCGCGGCCGTGCGGCAGGGTCGCCAGAAGGATGCCGTACTGGTTGCGTGGGTCGGTCAGCCGCCATTTCAGCGTGATGCCGTCATGCGGTGCGGTATCGACGTCGCGCGGGCAGAGATAACAGCCTCTGTCGTCGCACTCCCAGCCGGAGTGGCAGCTGAATTCCTGATGGTTATCTTCGTCTTCGGTATCGTAAACCCGGACTTCAATTTCCCGCAGCGGGGTCAGTTCCTGGAGGCCGTTCAGCACCGGAGAGATACGTTCACACAGCGGCACGCTGGAATGCAGTCGGCGGTTAGCCTGCCACAGGAAAGAGAGGATCGCATTTTTCTGCTCCAGCCCGGCGGTTTTCTCCTGTACACGACGCTCCAGCGAGGCATAGCTCTCCGCTAGCTCGGCGGACATATTGTTCAGCGCCATGCCAAGGGTGGCCATTTCGTTGCGGCCACTGATTTGCGCGCGATGGGTAAAATCGCGATGGCTGATGGCTTCGGCCATGCGTAGCAACTGTCGCCACGGGTGCAGCAGCCGGGTGCGTAGCCAGAAGACGGTGAAGATAAGCAATACCGCCATGAAAAAGGCCATCAGTCGGTGCATCCATACCACGTGAGAGATGCGCTGTTCGGTGGTGTGATCGAAGACGGTGACCAGCTGGTCTATACGGTTCACAAAGCCGGTAAGATCGCTGGCGACTTCATCCGGATTGCTCGCCTGACTAATATCCGGTGCCAGATGCTTCAGCCAGTATTGCTGGAGTTCTTGAAGCTGCTTCACCTGGCCATCGCGTTCGGCGGCCAGCTGTAATTGCGGGCTGAAGACAGTTTTCTGCATCTCGTCAAACAGCACATCGTCGTCCTTATCCACCGGAATAGCGGCCAGCAGGCGATAGCTCTGCATACGCAGCGAACCGGCCTGGTTGATGGCATGGGCGCTACCCTGCACGCCGTTCACCAGGCGTGCAGAAATCATCATACTTGCCACGCCAATAAGGGTAGACAGCAGTACGATGAGGGCCAGTTGATTCACCAGCGTGAGTGGTGTAAAAAAACGTCTAAACATGGTGCGATAAGGCTCCTGACGGAAAACTCTCCGGCGAGTGGCGTTATTTTCGACTATCGCCTGGAGTATACCCATACCCCTAAAGAGTTACCTCTTTATTTCCATCGTAGTTGAGGTGCTGAGGGTAGAGGAGTATGAGCGTAACAGCCACGTGAAATAACAGGTTTTTTTAACCATAAAAATCTACCCATAAAGGGTGATGATTTATTTTTAAGCAATATAATGCCAACTTTTCCTTTGATTTATATCAACTTACCGCGCGGTGTAAACCCTAATGTGGCAGGGGTTGATATTAATAATCAGAGGTGTCTATGAGTCACTCCACTGCCCCGGAAAGGGCAACCGGCGCTGTCATTACCGACTGGCGTCCGGAAGATCCGGCATTCTGGCAGGAACGCGGTCATCGCGTCGCTAGCCGGAACCTGTGGATTTCAGTTCCGTGCTTGCTGCTCGCATTCTGCGTCTGGATGTTGTTCAGTGCCGTTGCGGTCAATTTACCAAAAGTGGGCTTCCAGTTTACAACCGACCAGCTGTTCATGCTGACCGCGTTGCCTTCCGTTTCCGGCGCACTGCTACGCGTACCGTATTCTTTCATGGTACCGCTGGTGGGTGGCCGTCGCTGGACCGCGTTCAGCACCGGGATCCTTATCATTCCTTGCTTATGGCTGGGCTTTGCCGTTCAGGACACCTCCACGCCGTTTAGCACCTTCATCATTATCTCTCTGCTGTGCGGCTTTGCGGGTGCAAACTTCGCGTCCAGTATGGCGAACATTAGCTTCTTCTTCCCGAAAGCGAAGCAGGGCGGTGCGCTCGGCCTCAACGGCGGCCTCGGCAATATGGGCGTGAGCGTTATGCAGCTGGTGGCTCCACTGGCGGTTTCTCTCTCTATCTTCGCGGTATTTGGTAGCCATGGCGTGACGCAGCCGGACGGCAGCGAGCTGTTTCTGGCAAACGCGGCGTGGATCTGGGTACCGTTCCTGGCCATCTTCACCGTAGCTGCCTGGTTTGGCATGAACGAACTGGCGACGTCGAAAGCGTCTTTGAAAGAGCAGTTGCCGGTGCTGAAACGTGGTCATCTGTGGATCATGAGCTTGCTGTATCTGGCCACCTTCGGTTCGTTTATCGGCTTCTCAGCCGGTTTTGCGATGCTGTCAAAAACCCAGTTCCCGGAAATTCAGATCCTGCATTACGCCTTCTTCGGTCCATTTATCGGTGCGCTGGCGCGTTCTGCCGGTGGGGCGATTTCCGACCGTCTGGGCGGGACCCGCGTGACGCTGATTAACTTTATCCTGATGGCGGTATTCAGTGCGCTGCTGTTCATGACCCTGCCAGATAACGGCGTAGGCGGTAACTTCATCGCCTTCTACGGTGTCTTCCTGGCGCTGTTCCTGACCGCCGGTCTGGGGAGTGGTTCCACCTTTCAGATGATTTCCGTTATCTTCCGTAAGCTGACTATGGATCGCGTGAAAGCCGAAGGCGGTTCTGACGAGAAAGCGATGCGCGAAGCGGCAACCGATACGGCGGCAGCGTTGGGCTTTATCTCGGCGATCGGTGCTATCGGCGGCTTCTTTATTCCGAAAGCGTTCGGTACCTCTCTGGAATTAACCGGCTCACCGGCTGGCGCGATGAAAGTATTCCTCGTGTTTTATATTGTTTGCGTCGTGGTGACCTGGGCGGTATACGGCCGTAAAGCGAGAAAATAACGGATTACGTTATTTCTGAATA
This sequence comes from uncultured Kluyvera sp., assembly GCF_902485085.1. Lineage (NCBI taxonomy): Bacteria > Pseudomonadati > Pseudomonadota > Gammaproteobacteria > Enterobacterales > Enterobacteriaceae > Kluyvera > uncultured Kluyvera sp. The sequence goes on along the minus strand of NZ_CABTJS010000163.1, from coordinate 17,241 downwards.
AGGGCGCGAGGTTTCGCGCCTTTATTTTTATCCCCACTTAGTTACAACATACTATTGGTGTTTTTCATTAGTCTGGCATCGTGCCCGGCAAGGATGAGGCCTCGCAAGAAAGGCTCTACCCCTTAATACCGCCGGGGCTTATTTTTACATCTTGAAATATGCGGTTTTCGTAAAAAATCCTTAATTTACAGATGGTTGAAAAATAAGAATGCATACCACCTTGGTGGTATGTGCTATTTCTGTGGCATTTGTTAAGCAAAGCCACCTTGATCGTTATCAATTCCCTACACCTTTCAGCGCGTTAACTTCGCTGCAAATTCAGCAATGTCGATTTATCAGAGAGCCGACAGGCTCCAAACAGGAGAGACCCGATGAGTAAATTCCTGGACCGGTTTCGCTACTTTAAACAGAAGGGCGAAACATTTGCCGATGGGCACGGACAGATTCTAGATACCAACCGGGATTGGGAAGATGGATACCGCCAGCGCTGGCAGCATGACAAGGTTGTGCGTTCAACGCACGGCGTAAACTGCACCGGTTCCTGTAGCTGGAAAATTTATGTCAAAAACGGTCTGGTTACCTGGGAAACCCAGCAGACTGACTATCCGCGCACCCGTCCGGATCTGCCTAACCATGAACCTCGCGGCTGTCCGCGTGGGGCGAGCTATTCCTGGTACCTCTATAGCGCCAACCGTCTGAAATATCCGCTGATGCGTAAACGCCTGATGAAAATGTGGCGTGAAGCGAAAAAACTGCATAGCGATCCGGTTGATGCCTGGGCATCCATTATTGAAGATGCCGACAAAGCGAAAAGCTTCAAACAAGCACGTGGCCGCGGTGGCTTCGTTCGCTCCTCCTGGCAGGAAGTGAACGAACTGATTGCCGCGTCCAACGTTTACACCGTGAAAACCTACGGCCCAGACCGCGTGGCAGGTTTCTCGCCAATTCCGGCGATGTCGATGGTCTCCTACGCCTCTGGCGCACGTTACCTTTCCCTGATTGGTGGTACCTGTCTGAGCTTCTACGATTGGTACTGTGACCTGCCGCCTGCTTCTCCGCAGACTTGGGGTGAGCAGACTGACGTTCCAGAATCAGCCGACTGGTATAACTCAAGCTACATCATCGCCTGGGGTTCAAACGTTCCGCAGACGCGTACTCCGGATGCCCACTTCTTTACCGAAGTTCGCTATAAAGGCACCAAAACCGTTGCTATTACGCCAGACTACGCTGAAATCGCTAAACTCTGCGACCTGTGGTTAGCACCGAAACAGGGTACCGATGCGGCCATGGCGCTGGCCATGGGCCACGTGATGCTGCGTGAATTCCACCTCGATAAGCCGAGCCAGTACTTCACCGATTACGTTCGCCGCTATACCGACATGCCAATGCTGGTGATGCTGGAAGAGCGTGACGGCTTCTACGCCGCGGGTCGTATGCTGCGCGCAGCGGATCTGGTTGATGGTCTGGGTCAGGAAGAGCATCCGGAATGGAAAACCGTCGCCTTTGATGAAAAAGGCGAGATGATCGCGCCAAACGGTTCTATCGGTTACCGCTGGGGCGATAAAGGTAAGTGGAACCTCGAACAGCGTGACGGCAAAACCGGCGAAGAGGTTGAGCTGCGCCTTAGCCTGCTGGGCAGCCATGACGATGTTGCACAGGTTGGTTTCCCGTACTTTGGCGGCGACGGTACCGAACACTTCGCTAGCGTAGATCTGGAAAATATTCTGCTGCACAAACTGCCGGTGAAACGCCTGCAGCTGGCAGACGGCAGCACCGCGCTGGTGACCACCGTTTATGACCTGACCATGGCTAACTACGGCCTGGAACGCGGTCTGAACGATGAAAACTGCGCAACCAGCTACGAAGATATTAAAGCGTACACCCCGGCGTGGGCTGAGAAAATCACCGGTGTATCCAGCGCGCAGATCGTCCGTATCGCGCGTGAGTTCGCCGATAACGCCGATAAGACGCATGGTCGTTCGATGATCATCGTCGGTGCCGGTCTGAACCACTGGTACCACCTCGATATGAACTATCGTGGTCTGATTAACATGCTGGTGTTCTGCGGCTGTGTCGGTCAGAGCGGCGGCGGCTGGGCGCACTACGTGGGCCAGGAAAAACTGCGTCCGCAGACTGGCTGGCAACCGCTAGCGTTTGCCCTTGACTGGCAGCGTCCGGCTCGTCACATGAACAGTACGTCCTACTTCTATAACCACTCCAGCCAATGGCGCTATGAGTCGGTTACGGCACAGGAACTGCTGTCACCGCTGGCGGATAAATCTCGCTATACCGGTCACCTGTTGGACTTCAACGTGCGTGCTGAACGCATGGGCTGGCTGCCGTCTGCTCCGCAGTTAGGCACTAACCCACTGCGCATCGCCGATGAAGCGAAGAAAGCGGGCATGACGCCAGTGGACTACACCGTTAAAGCGCTGAAAGAAGGTTCTATCCGCTTTGCCGCGGAACAGCCGGAAAACGGTAAAAACCACCCGCGTAACCTGTTCATCTGGCGTTCGAACCTGCTGGGCTCTTCCGGTAAAGGTCACGAATACATGCTGAAGTACCTGTTGGGTACCGAGCACGGTATTCAGGGGATGGATCTTGGCAAGCAGGGCGGCGTGAAGCCGGAAGAAGTGGAATGGCAGGATAACGGCCTCGACGGCAAGCTGGATCTGGTGGTGACGCTGGACTTCCGTCTGTCGAGCACCTGTCTGTACTCCGACATCGTGCTGCCTACCGCGACCTGGTATGAAAAAGACGATATGAATACTTCGGATATGCATCCGTTTATTCACCCGCTGTCAGCCGCCGTTGACCCAGCCTGGGAATCAAAAAGCGACTGGGAAATCTACAAAGGCATCGCGAAGAAATTCTCCGAAGTCTGCGTGGGGCACCTTGGTAAAGAAACCGACGTGGTGACCCTGCCAATCCAGCACGACTCCGCTGCCGAACTGGCACAGCCGTTAGACGTGAAGGACTGGAAAAAAGGTGAATGCGACCTGATTCCTGGCAAAACCGCACCGCACATTATTCCAGTTGAGCGTGACTACCCGGCAACCTATGAACGCTTTACCTCCATCGGCCCATTGATGGAAAAAATCGGTAACGGCGGTAAAGGGATTGCCTGGAACACCCAGAGCGAAATGGACTTGCTGCGTAAGCTCAATTACACCAAGGCAGAGGGCCCGGCGAAAGGCCAGCCAATGCTGGATACGGCGATTGATGCTGCAGAGATGATCCTCACCCTGGCGCCGGAAACCAACGGTCAGGTCGCGGTGAAAGCCTGGGCAGCGCTCAGCGAGTTTACCGGTCGTGACCATACGCACCTGGCGCTCAACAAAGAAGACGAAAAAATTCGCTTCCGTGATATTCAGGCGCAGCCGCGCAAGATTATCTCCAGCCCAACCTGGTCCGGTCTGGAAGACGAACACGTCTCTTACAACGCTGGCTATACCAACGTTCACGAGCTGATTCCATGGCGTACGCTGTCTGGTCGTCAGTCGCTGTATCAGGATCACCAATGGATGCGTGACTTCGGTGAAAGCCTGCTGGTTTACCGTCCGCCTATCGACACCCGCTCGGTGAAAGAGGTGATGGGTAAGAAATCCAACGGTTACCCAGAGAAGGCGCTGAACTTCCTGACGCCGCACCAGAAATGGGGCATTCACTCTACCTACAGCGACAACCTGCTGATGCTGACCTTAGGTCGTGGCGGCCCGGTCGTGTGGATGAGTGAAGAAGATGCCAAAGAGATCGGTATTGAAGACAACGACTGGATTGAAGTCTTCAACAACAACGGTGCGCTGACCGCGCGTGCGGTAGTCAGCCAGCGTGTACCGGCCGGGATGACCATGATGTACCACGCGCAGGAACGTATCGTGAACCTGCCGGGTTCAGAAATTACCGGTCAGCGCGGCGGTATCCATAACTCGGTGACCCGCATTACGCCGAAACCGACCCATATGATCGGTGGCTATGCGCACCTGGCCTACGGCTTTAACTACTACGGTACCGTCGGTTCAAACCGTGATGAGTTCGTTGTGGTACGTAAGATGAAGAACATTAACTGGTTGGATGGCGAAGGCAATGACCAGGTACAGGAGAGCGTAAAATGAAAATTCGTTCACAAGTCGGCATGGTGCTGAATCTCGATAAATGCATCGGCTGTCATACCTGCTCAGTCACCTGTAAAAACGTCTGGACCAGCCGTGAAGGGACCGAGTACGCATGGTTCAACAACGTTGAAACCAAGCCGGGCACCGGTTTCCCGACCGACTGGGAAGATCAGGAGAAATACAAAGGCGGTTGGATACGTAAAATCAACGGCAAACTGGTGCCGCGCATGGGTAACAAAGCGCTGCTGCTGGGTAAAATCTTCGCTAACCCGCATCTTCCGGGTCTGGATGATTACTACGAACCGTTTGATTTTGACTACCAGACGCTGCACAACGCGCCGGCTGATAGCAAGGCGCAGCCGATTGCACGTCCACGCTCGCTGATTACCGGCAAGCGCATGGACAAAATCACCAAGGGCCCGAACTGGGAAGACGACCTCGGCGGTGAGTTCGAGAAGCTGTCGAAAGACAAAAACTTCGAGAACATGCAGAAGGCAATGTACGGCCAGTTCGAAAACACCTTCATGATGTATCTGCCGCGTCTGTGCGAGCACTGCCTGAATCCGGCGTGTGTCGCCACTTGCCCGAGCGGTGCAATTTACAAGCGTGAAGAAGATGGCATCGTACTGATCGATCAGGATAAGTGCCGCGGCTGGCGTATGTGCATCACCGGCTGCCCGTACAAAAAAATCTACTTCAACTGGAAGAGCGGTAAGTCTGAAAAATGCATCTTCTGCTATCCGCGTATTGAAGCGGGTCAGCCGACCGTGTGTTCAGAAACCTGCGTGGGTCGTATTCGTTACCTCGGCGTGCTGCTGTATGACGCGGATGCCATTGAAACCGCTGCAAGCACCGAGAACGAGAAAGACCTGTATCAGCGTCAGCTGGACGTGTTCCTCGATCCGAACGATCCGAAAGTGATCGAGCAGGCGCAGAAAGACGGTATCCCGCTGAGCGTCATTGATGCAGCACAGAAATCGCCGGTTTATAAAATGGCGATGGACTGGAAGCTGGCGCTGCCGCTGCACCCGGAATACCGCACGCTGCCAATGGTCTGGTACGTGCCACCGCTGTCACCAATTCAGTCCGCAGCCGATGCGGGTGAACTGGGCAGCAACGGCATCCTGCCGGACGTGGAAAGCCTGCGTATCCCGGTTCAGTACCTGGCAAACCTGCTGACCGCAGGTGACACCCAACCGGTAGTGCTGGCGCTGAAACGTATGCTGGCGATGCGCCATTTCAAACGTACCGAGACCGTTGACGGTGTGATTGATACCCGTGCGCTGGAAGAGGTCGGTCTGACCGAAGCGCAGGCGCAGGAAATGTACCGTTACCTGGCGATTGCCAACTACGAAGATCGTTTCGTGGTACCAAGCAGTCACCGTGAACAAGCGCGCGACGCGTTCCCAGAGAAAAACGGTTGTGGCTTTAGCTTCGGCGATGGCTGCCACGGTTCGGACAGCAAGTTCAACCTGTTCAACAGCCCTCGTATTGATTCTGTGGATGTGAGCAGCAAAACGGAGCCACACGCATGATTGAACTCGTGGTGATTTCACGTCTCCTTGAGTACCCGGATGCTGCCTTATGGCAGCATCAAGGCGAACTCTTTGACGTTCTGTCTGAATCAGAAAAACTGGAAAAAGCGGATGCCCAAGCTCTGGGCGTCTTCCTGCGCGATTTAACCGCGCAGGATCTGCTGGATGCTCAGGCTGCCTACAGTGAGCTGTTTGACCGCGGCCGTGCGACGTCACTACTGCTGTTTGAACACGTGCATGGCGAATCCCGCGACCGTGGGCAGGCGATGGTCGATCTGCTGAATCAGTACGAGCAGCATGGTCTGGTTCTCGATAGCCGCGAGCTGCCGGACCACCTGCCGCTGTATCTGGAGTACCTGGCGCAGCTGCCAGAGAGCGAAGCGATTGGCGGCTTGCAGGACATTGCGCCGATTCTGGCGCTGCTCTGCGCGCGTCTGCAACAGCGTGAGAGTCGTTATGCGGTGCTGTTTGAGCAGTTGCTGAAGCTCGCGAACAGCGCGGTTGATGAAGCGAAAGTGGCGGAAAAAATTGCCGACGAAGCCCGCGATGATACGCCTCAGGCGCTGGATGCGGTGTGGGAAGAAGAGCAGGTGAAATTCTTTGCCGACCAGGGCTGTGGTGACTCGGAAATTACTAACCACCAGCGTCGTTTTGCCGGTGCCGTGGCCCCGCAATATCTGAATATCTCTAACGGAGGACAGCAATAATGCACTTCCTGAATATGTTCTTCTTCGACATTTATCCGTACATTGCGGGTTCTGTCTTCCTGATTGGCAGCTGGCTACGTTACGACTACGGCCAGTACACCTGGCGCGCCGCGTCCAGCCAGATGCTGGACCGCAAAGGGATGAACCTCGCATCTAACCTGTTCCACCTTGGGATCCTGGGCGTATTTGCCGGTCACTTCCTGGGCATGCTGACGCCACACTGGATGTATGAAGCGTGGCTGCCGTTGGAAGTAAAACAGAAGATGGCGATGTTTGGCGGTGGCGCGGCTGGCTTGATGTGTCTGGTCGGCGGTGTTCTGTTACTTAAGCGCCGTCTGTTCAGCCCACGCGTACGTGCCACGACGACCGGGGCTGACATCCTGGTGCTGTCCGTTCTGGTTATCCAGTGCGCGCTGGGTCTGCTGACGATTCCGTTCTCTGCGCAGCATATGGACGGTAGCGAGATGATGAAACTGGTTGGTTGGGCGCAGTCCGTGGTGACCTTCCACGGCGGCGCGTCTGCACACCTGGACGGCGTGGCGTTTATCTACCGTATGCACCTGGTGCTGGGGATGACGCTGTTCCTGCTGTTCCCATTCTCGCGCCTGGTGCACATCTGGAGCGTGCCGGTCGAGTATCTGACCCGCAAGTATCAGATTGTTCGTGCGCGCCATTAATAGGGCGTAGTGACGTGCTAAACCCCGCTTCGGCGGGGTTTTTTGTTTGTGCAGCCTATTCCCCGGCCAAGCGCAACGCCGCCGGGATATATATGGCAGAGAGGCAAGATAGAGCTAGAGGAATAACAGAGATATATTTGAATATTTAATCAGAGAAGATACAACCGAGAGGAGATGGTGGTGGGGGAAGGATTCGAACCTTCGAAGTCGATGACGGCAGATTTACAGTCTGCTCCCTTTGGCCGCTCGGGAACCCCACCACTGGGGTAATTCAAATTGTAGGTAAAACTGAGAGATGGTGGTGGGGGAAGGATTCGAACCTTCGAAGTCGATGACGGCAGATTTACAGTCTGCTCCCTTTGGCCGCTCGGGAACCCCACCACGGGGTAATGCTTGGTTTTACTGGCCTGCTTCCTTCTTGGGAAGCGGGGCGCATCATATCAAATGACGCGCCACTGTAAAGCATTCGTTTACCGAAAATGAACTGTTTGCGTACTTTTCATCCGTAACGGATTAAAGCTAATCAATTCATTTCTCAAGTGATTAAAGAATGATCGTCCGATTACCGTACACGAAGACGCGCTGAGCTAATACCTGATACAGCGCACGGCTCAGTACGTTTTTCTCTACGTCTCGACCGGCACGCATCATATCTTCCGCGGTATAGGTATGATCGACGTGAATCACGTCCTGCATGATGATTGGACCTTCGTCCAGATTATCGTTCACGTAGTGCGCCGTCGCACCCACAATCTTCACGCCGCGTTCATAGGCCTGGTGGTAAGGGCGCGCGCCGATAAATGCCGGCAGGAACGAATGGTGGATGTTGATAATCTTGTTCGGGAAACGAGAGACGAACTCAGGCGTCAGCACACGCATATATTTCGCCAGCACCACGTAGTCCGGCTCGTGCGCAGCGATGGCATCGGCCATTAATTTATCGTGCTCTTCGCGCGCCAGCCCTTCGTGGCTAACCAGCTGGAAAGGAATGTCAAAACGTTCAACCAGGGTACGCAGCGTTTCGTGGTTGCCGATGACAGCCGCAATTTCGACATCCAGTCCGCCGTAGTTGGCCTTCATCAACAGATCGCCAAGGCAGTGGGCTTCTTTCGTTACCAGAATCACGATACGGCGACGGCCTGCGGGGTTTAATTCACGAACAGAACCTTCCGGCAGCGCGCTGTCTAAGTCTGCGAGCAGGGTAGAGTCGTTAAAGATCCCTTCCAGCTCCGTACGCATAAAGAAGCGTCCGGTGCGGTGATCGACGAACTCGTTGTTCTGCACGATGTTTAATTCGTGCTTGTAGCAGATGTTGGTGATGCGCGCGATAAGCCCTTTTTGGTCAGGGCAGATGGTGCGAAGAACTTTACGTTGTATGGAATGCATTGCCGGGTAAATCCTGTTGATGATGTTTGCGAAGCTGTTATTGGGTTTATTGCCCACAGCATTTTTTAAATTTTTTGCCAGAGCCGCATGGGCAGGGATCGTTTCTGCCAATGACCGGACGTGTGCCATCAATATAGTACCACTGACCGTTTTCTTTTAAGAATCGTGAACGCTCAATGATGGCACCATTCTTGTTATTTTCATGAAAACGGGCAACGAAGCTGACAAAACCTTCATCAGGCGTACGACCTGCTTCGGTGGCAAATACGGTAAGCCCAAGCCATTCGGTTCGGGAGAATCCGCTCTGGATATCGTCACGGAAAGTCGCTGCCTGACAAGAAGGGTGCCAGGTTTTTACCAGATAGTCGGCGTCTTGTTTAACGAAGGCGCTGTAACGTGAGCGCATAAGCAACGCTGGCTCAGGGGCGCATTCGCTACCGGACAGATAACGCTGGCAACATAAGCTATACTCGAGAGCGCTGCCGCAAGGGCAAAGTTCAGACAAAGACAACTCCTGAATCGATAATTAACGGCGAATTAACGCCTGATAGCACTATGTTAACCGAGCGCTGGCTATGATGCCACGCTATCAGTAAGAGGATGTTCATCGGTCGCAATGAGAAAACTTAAAATTGGCCTGGCATTAGGCTCAGGAGCTGCGCGGGGCTGGTCGCATATTGGTGTCATTAAGGCGCTACAGGAAATGGGTATCGAGATTGATATCGTTGCAGGATGCTCAATCGGCTCGTTGGTTGGTGCGGCGTATGCCAGCAGCCGTCTGCCTGAACTGGAAAAGTGGGTCTGCTCATTCAGCTACTGGGATGTGCTTCGCCTGATGGATCTTTCGTGGCGGCGGGGTGGACTACTGCGTGGGGAACGCGTCTTTAATCATTATCGACAGATTATGCCTAATGAGGTGATTGAGCAGTGCGAGCGACGCTTTGCTGCCGTTGCCACGAACCTCAGTACCGGGCGCGAGATTTGGTTTACCGAAGGCGATCTCCATATGGCGGTACGTGCGTCATGCAGCATTCCTGGGCTGATGGCGCCGGTATTACACAATGGCTATTGGCTTGTCGATGGTGCGGTAGTCAACCCGGTACCGGTATCGCTCACACGTGCGCTTGGTGCTGATATTGTTATTGCGGTTGATTTGCAGCATGACGCACACCTTATGCAGCAGGATCTTCTGTCTGTCAATCTTCAGCCTGATACGGAGATGAATGAATCGCCAGATGAGCTATCATGGCATGAGCGTCTTCGCGCCCGTTTAGGGCGAGTGGCCGCGCGTCGGTCGGTTGTTGCTCCGACGGCGATGGAGATCATGACAACCTCAATACAAGTCCTGGAAAACAGGCTGAAGCGAAACCGTATGGCCGGCGACCCGCCGGATATTATATTGCAGCCGTTCTGCCCCCAGATCTCAACTCTGGATTTCCATCGAGCCTCATCTGCGATAGCCGCGGGTCAACAAGCGGTTGAAAAAAAGACAGATGAGCTTTTGCCTTTAGTGCAGAGTTCAACTTAAGGCATTTTTTTCGACTACTTCAGCAAAATCTGAAAGGCGATTATCACAATAGCATGCCACTATTTACTTATCGTCGGGCAGGGGAGATATCATGACGCAGCCGTTGGCGGGAAAACAGATTTTAATAGTCGAAGACGAACCCGTTTTCCGCTCACTTATGGATTCATGGCTTTCGTCATTAGGCGCGAATACGCTGTTGGCGCAAGATGGCGTCGACGCCTTAGCGCAATTAGCGAACCAGAAACCCGATCTGATGATTTGCGACCTTGCCATGCCGCGCATGAACGGTCTCCAGTTGGTTGAGCACGTCCGTAATGCAGGACAGCAGATACCTATTCTGATTATCTCTGCCACTGAGAATATGGCTGATATCGCCAGGGCATTACGTCTTGGAGTACAGGATGTCTTATTAAAACCTGTTAAGGATCTTAATCGCTTGCGAGAGACTGTGTTCGCTTGCCTCTATCCCAATATGTTTAATTCGCGGGTTGAGGAAGAAGAGCGTCTGTTTGAAGATTGGGATGCCCTGGTTAACAATCCTGCCGCCGCTGCTAAACTCTTGCAGGAGTTACAGCCGCCGGTACAGCAAAATATTTCACACTGCCGTATAAATTATCGCCAATTAATGGCGGTGGATGCCCCTGGTTTGGTTCTGGATATTGCGCCATTGTCAGAACAGGATCTGGCGTTTTATTGTCTTGATGTTACTCGCGCCGGCGATAATGGCGTTTTGGCCGCGCTATTACTTCGCGTGCTTTTTAATGGCTTGTTGCAGGAACAGCTCTCGCATCAAGGGCAACGCTTACCTGAATTGGGGAGTTTGTTGAAACAGGTCAATCAGCTTTTGCGCCAGGCAAATCTTCCTGGGCAGTTCCCTCTATTGGTCGGTTATTACCATAGCGGATTAAAAAATCTGATCCTTGTGTCGGCTGGTTTGAATGGAACGTTGAATACCGGCGAGCATCAAATACAAATAAGCAATGGCGTCCCGTTAGGGACGTTAGGAACGGCTTATCTCAATCAAATAAGTCAACGTTGCACCTCATGGCAGTGCCAGATTTGGGGTGCCGGTGGCCGTTTGCGATTAATGTTGTCTGCGGAATGAGCAAACGCATTTTTTTACAGGGATAGCTTTAACAGCTTATCTGCCATAGTGATACTATCTGCCAAATTGATGTGGATATACTCGTCATGTTTCAGCGTGCTGGTGCGTTAGCCAGGCTCATTATCTTTCGTTACAGCGATTAATCTGTACTTGAGTTTATGAGTGGCGTTCCCTCCTGTAGCTCTACGTCTTCGAGTATTTATCTTAATTCGAGGTCAACGCATCCTTTTCGGACCAGCCTCAGGTGGCTGTGATGATATACTCAATGCGTTATTAATTAACGAGCAAGTTCAAAGTTTGAACAGTTCAGGAGATTTGAATGGCTGCCCTAAATTCGAAAGTAAGAAAGGCTGTTATCCCGGTGGCGGGATTAGGTACAAGGATGCTGCCGGCTACCAAAGCAATTCCTAAAGAAATGCTGCCTTTGGTGGATAAGCCTTTAATTCAGTATGTTGTGAACGAGTGTATTGCAGCTGGTATCACTGAAATTGTACTGGTGACCCATTCTTCTAAGAATTCCATTGAAAACCACTTTGACACCAGTTTTGAGCTTGAAGCCATGCTGGAGAAGCGCGTAAAACGTCAACTTCTGGAAGAAGTGCAGTCTATCTGCCCTCCACATGTAACCATCATGCAGGTCCGTCAAGGGCTGGCAAAAGGTCTTGGGCATGCGGTACTGTGCGCGCATCCGGTGGTAGGGGATGAACCTGTTGCTGTGATCCTGCCGGACGTTATTCTTGATGAATACGAGTCTGACTTAAGCCGTGAAAACCTCGCTGACATGATTGCACGTTTCGATGAAACGGGCGCAAGCCAGATCATGGTTGAACCGGTTGCAGACGTGACGGCATACGGTGTCGTGGACTGTAAGGGCGCCACCCTGAATCCTGGCGACAGCGTGCCGATGGTTGGGGTTGTCGAGAAACCAAAAGCGGACGTTGCGCCTTCTAACCTCGCTGTTGTGGGTCGTTATGTGCTGAGTTCTGAAATCTGGGCTCTGCTTGCCAAAACCCCTCCGGGTGCTGGCGACGAAATTCAGTTAACCGATGCCATTGATATGCTGATCGAGAAAGAAACCGTTGAAGCGTATCACATGAAAGGCAAAAGCCACGACTGCGGTAATAAACTCGGTTATATGCAGGCATTTGTCGAATACGGTATTCGTCACAATACGCTAGGTGAAGATTTTAAAACCTGGCTGCAAGAGACGCTGGGCGTCGCGAAGTAATTTAACGAATGTTGCTAAAGCCGGGGAAACCCGGCTTTTTTTATTTCTAAATAACACAAATGGATAAAAAATGAGCGTCAATGTGCCTACTGGTTATCAGTTGTCACATTTTTCAGATATAAAAAATCCCGCCGAAGCGGGACTTTTTACGAAGCAGATGGATTAACCTTACAGCAGGAAATCATCCAGGGTTTTACCCTGCTCATCCATTGCTTTTTTGATAACTGCTGGAGTACGACCCTGGCCAGTCCAGGTTTTGGTTTCGCCGTTCTCGTCAACATAGCTATATTTAGCAGGACGTGCAGCGCGTTTAGCTTTAGTGCCAACTTTAGCAGCAGCCATGCTATTCAGCAGTTCGTTCGGATCAATTCCGTCTGCAATCAGCATTTCACGGTATTGTTGCAGTTTACGAGTGCGTTCTTCGATCTCAGCGGCTGCTGCGTTTTCTTCTTCACGGCGCTCGTTAACAACAACTTCTAATTTTTCCAGCATTTCTTCAAGCGTTTCAAGGGTGCATTCTCTTGCCTGCGCACGAAGAGTACGGATGTTGTTCAAAATTTTAAGTGCTTCGCTCATTGTAGTAATCTCAAACTTATATTGTGGGGTGGTTTGTTGAGGTAATAATAGAGCGATAAAATCAGTTGTGCAATAGGGAAGAATGTAAGGAATTCAAAATAACGTGTTATTTGGTGCGATATTTAATATGTATAAGTTAAATTGCTGACGAGCTTCGACATCTTCACGGTGCTTATTGCTGGGGCGAAATCGCGATAACACGCGGGGTGTAGGTGTGTTTTTACACGCAAATATACTCCGTATGGATAAATATCAACCTTATGTATTAGCCTGCATGCATCGACCCAACGCACGACTTTATAAAATGATGCATGGCGGTATCCTTCCGTCCTCACGACCTCTCCGAGCTTTCTGCAGCTGATTGTCCTCATGGATATTCATCTATTTGACTGATAGCGAGCGGTGATAAATTGTATACTTCCGGTTAGTAAGTTCATTGCAGCACAGTGACAATAACCGTGTGATGCTCAAGGGGGTACTGGTTTATGCCCATAGTTATAACGATGTTATTTTGCTGATGGTTACGTTTAATTTACAGATAACAATGGTGAGTACTTCGCTACACAAATTGTGGTCGATCACATTTTCAATGATGGACTCATTAATCTTTTCAACTATTAACCTTGCTAGCTATTTTTTACTGTCGAGTAGGAGTGCAGCAGCAGGGGGGGGTATGAAAAAAACACCAAATAATTGAGTCTAATGATGATGTTACCGATGCATGTCACATAATTATGCAAGACGGTCGTTGAGGTATTGTTTAATATTGGACGCAGCGTGGTGTCCAGCTGTACGGTGCGTGCTTTCTTTATGTGTACGTATACATAGCGGTGGGATGACACAGGAAGCCTGGGGGTAAATATGTTACACTGCGCCCCGTTTAAAAAACGTATCGATTAGGACTCCTCAGCCAATGGCACAACTTTATTTCTACTACTCAGCAATGAATGCGGGGAAGTCGACGGCGCTTTTACAGTCGTCATACAATTACCAGGAACGGGGTATGCGAACCGTGGTTTATACCGCCGAAATAGACGACCGTTTCGGGGCAGGCAAAGTCAGCTCACGAATTGGTCTCTCTTCTCCAGCGAAGCTTTTTAATCAGGCGAGTAACCTGTTTGCTGAAATAAGCGCTGAGAACGCACGTGAACCGGTTAATTGCGTGCTAGTGGATGAATGCCAATTCCTGACGCGTGAGCAGGTCTACGCGCTGTCTGACGTGGTAGATAACCTCGATATTCCCGTATTATGCTACGGACTGAGAACGGATTTCCGGGGCGAACTGTTCGGGGGGAGCCAGTATCTGCTTGCGCTCTCCGATAAGCTGGTTGAGCTAAAAACGATTTGCTTCTGCGGCCGTAAGGCCAGCATGGTACTACGTCTCGATCAGGATGGTAGACCTTATAACGAGGGCGAGCAGGTGGTGATTGGCGGTAACGAGAGATACGTCTCCGTGTGCCGTAAGCACTACAAAGAAGCGCTGGAAGAAGGCTCACTGGCCGTCATTCAGGATAAGCATCGTAAGACCTGTCGTTCTTGTTAATCCTCTCCTGATGCGTTTGCTGCCGTTATAGTGACGGTGAGGGAACGCAGAACCTATTAATTTCAGCCAGCCAGGCATAAAACAAGCCCCATCATGGATGGGGCTTGTTTTTTATGCTTTCAGCAAGAAATCAGCGGATTATTTCTTCGCTTTTTTCTCAGCTTTAGCGGGTGCTGCTTCTTTCTTCTCTTCAACTGAACCTTCTACGAATTCACGACCGTAGTAAGTATCCAGCAGAATTTGTTTCAGTTCAGCAATCAGCGGGTAGCGTGGGTTAGCACCGGTACACTGGTCATCAAACGCATCTTCAGACAGTTTGTCAACGTGTGCCAGGAAGTCGGCTTCCTGTACGCCTGCTTCACGGATAGATTTAGGAATACCCAGTTCAGCTTTGATCTCTTCCAGCCAGCCCAGCAGTTTTTCGATTTTCGCTGCGGTACGGTCGCCCGGTGCAGACAGACCCAGATGGTCAGCGATTTCAGCGTAACGACGACGCGCTTGTGGGCGGTCATACTGGCTGAAAGCAGTCTGTTTAGTTGGGTTGTCGTTCGCGTTATAACGAATAACGTTGCTGATCAGCAGGGCGTTCGCCAGACCGTGAGGAATGTGGAACTGAGAGCCCAGTTTGTGCGCCATTGAGTGACATACACCCAGGAAGGCGTTCGCAAACGCGATACCCGCGATGGTTGCTGCACTGTGTACGCGTTCACGTGCTACCGGGTTCTTAGAACCTTCATGGTAAGACGCTGGCAGGTTTTCTTTCAGCAGTTTCAGCGCCTGCAGAGCCTGACCGTCGGAGAACTCAGAAGCCAGTACGGAAACATAAGCTTCCAGGGCGTGAGTAACGGCATCCAGACCACCGAAAGCACACAGGGACTTCGGCATATCCATGACCAGGTTGGCGTCAACAATCGCCATGTCAGGAGTCAGCGCGTAGTCAGCCAGTGGGTATTTCTGGCCAGTTGCGTCGTCGGTTACAACCGCAAACGGAGTCACTTCAGAACCGGTACCGGAAGTGGTGGTGATCGCAACCATTTTTGCTTTCACGCCCATTTTCGGGAACTTGTAGATACGTTTACGGATATCCATAAAGCGCAGCGCCAGTTCTTCGAAATGCGTTTCTGGGTGTTCGTACATGACCCACATGATTTTTGCTGCGTCCATCGGGGAACCGCCGCCCAGCGCGATGATCACGTCTGGTTTGAAGGAGTTAGCCAGCTCTGCACCTTTACGAACGATGGTCAGAGTCGGGTCAGCTTCAACTTCGAAGAACACGTCAGTTTCAACGCCAGCAGCTTTCAGTACAGAAGTGATCTGGTCTGCATAGCCGTTGTTGAACAGGAAGCGGTCGGTCACGATCAGCGCGCGTTTGTGGCCATCAGTAATCAGCTCATCTAACGCGATTGGCAGTGAGCCACGACGGAAGTAGATAGACTTCGGAAGTTTGTGCCACAACATGTTTTCAGCTCGCTTAGCAACGGTTTTCTTGTTGATCAGGTGCTTAGGACCAACGTTTTCAGAGATGGAGTTACCACCCCATGAACCACAACCCAGAGTCAGGGAAGGTGCGAGTTTGAAGTTGTAGAGGTCACCGATACCACCCTGAGAAGCAGGGGTGTTGATCAGGATACGCGCGGTTTTCATCATCTGACCGAAGTGAGCAACGCGTTCTGGCTGGTTGTCCTGGTCGGTGTACAGGCAAGAGGTATGACCGATACCGCCCATCGCAACCAGTTTTTCAGCTTTCTCAACGGCATCGTTGAAGTCTTTTGCACGATACATCGCCAGGGTTGGAGACAGTTTTTCGTGTGCAAACGGTTCGCTTTCGTCAACAACTTTCACTTCGCCAATCAGGATCTTAGTGGTTGTTGGTACGGAGAAGCCTGCCAGTTCAGCAATTTTGTATGCTGGCTGACCAACGATGGCCGCGTTCAGCGCGCCATTTTTCAGGATAATGTCCTGAACGGCTTTCAGCTCTTTGCCCTGCAGCATGTAGCCGCCGTGGCTTGCAAAACGTTCGCGAACGGCATCGTAAACGGAGTCAACAACAACAACGGACTGCTCAGAAGCACAGATAACGCCGTTATCGAAGGTTTTAGACATCAGCACGGATGCAACAGCACGTTTGATATCAGCGGTTTCGTCAATAACAACAGGGGTGTTACCTGCGCCAACGCCGATTGCTGGTTTACCGGAGCTGTATGCTGCTTTAACCATGCCTGGACCACCGGTCGCGAGGATCAGGTTAATGTCAGGATGATGCATCAGTGCGTTAGACAGTTCTACAGACGGTTGGTCAATCCAGCCGATCAGATCTTTTGGCGCGCCAGCAGCAATTGCAGCTTGCAGAACGATGTCCGCTGCTTTGTTGGTCGCATCTTTCGCACGTGGGTGTGGAGAGAAGATGATGGCGTTACGCGTCTTCAGGCTGATCAGCGATTTGAAGATAGCGGTAGAAGTTGGGTTAGTGGTTGGTACGATACCGCAGATGATGCCGATTGGTTCAGCGATGGTGATGGTACCAAAAGTGTCATCTTCAGACAGAACACCACAGGTTTTTTCATCTTTATAGGCGTTGTAGATATATTCAGACGCGAAGTGGTTTTTGATCACTTTGTCTTCAACAATACCCATGCCAGATTCGGCAACGGCCATTTTTGCGAGAGGGATTCGAGCATCTGCAGCGGCCAGAGCGGCGGCGCGGAAGATTTTGTCAACTTGCTCTTGAGTGAAACTGGCATATTCACGCTGGGCTTTTTTTACGCGCTCTACAAGTGCGTTAAGTTCAGCGACATTAGTAACAGCCATAATGCTCTCCTGATAATGTTAAACTTTTTTAGT
>NZ_CABTJS010000162.1:0-53174 GCF_902485085.1 uncultured Kluyvera sp. | reverse complement strand
TCTACCAATTTCGCCACTCCCGCAAAAAAAGATGGTGGCTACGACGGGATTCGAACCTGTGACCCCATCATTATGAGTGATGTGCTCTAACCAACTGAGCTACGTAGCCATCTTTTTTTTCGCGTTACCTTATCGGCGTTGCGGGGCGCATTATGCGTATTGAGCCCAATACCGTCAACACCTTTTTCAATGAAATTCACCGGAATGTGACTGTTTGGTTGGGTTGTGAACAGCCTGGCGCATTATTCGGCAATTATTGGTTATTTCGCGTTAAATCATGCCATCAATACATCCGGATTCACTGCAAGGTTATCGCGTTAATACGCTAACAAGAGAAACCACCGGACCACCCACGGTACGCTTAAGCGCGCCGAAAGCCAGCGTTTTTAATAAATGACTGGCCCCTACGCGTAGGGTGTTCTCGATGTAGCTCTTATCTTTCTGGCTGCTAAGCCATTGCGCCTGTTCCAGCTCATTAAGCAGGGTTGAGGCAGAAATACGCGCGGGATCGAAGCTTACCGCCACGGAACCGGCATATAAGCGGTGAATCACCTCTTTAATACCGTCACGGGTGCGCAGTTGCTCAATCAACTTTTCAACCTCGTGCGGATGGCGCTGGATCCAGCTTGAGCGGATGCGGATGCGATTGGGGGTCTGGTGCAGGTAAGGAGTCATAGCCGCCTCATTTTTACTTATATAGTGGTAATGAGAGTAATTTATATTTGCATTCCGCCCGTGTCCAGCCTTCACCGCACGCAGCGCAAAAAAGAATCGGACGCTCCCTTTTGACGCATCGCAAGAGAAGGGCGATTAGTGCTATCTGGCGTTTTCTATCTGTGATTTCATTAATACCACCTATAAATATCAGGGTATTAAATGATATGCCTGCTGAATCCTTGGGCGACTTACTGACTTTGCGCCGCTTTGTTGAAGTGGCACACCATATCCCCGGGCGCTTACGCCTGCGGTTTTCCAACAAGCTTATAGCCAGCCTTAGCCAGGGGAAGCTCAAGCAGCTTGATGCTTATTGCTCTCCTGAAGGGTACCTCCGGCGTTATCAGATCAATAGCGATACCGGCTCTATCGTCCTTGAGTACGATGCAGCCGCGATTCGCCCGCACATCCTCAATCAGCTGTTTGGTCAGGATGGCGAGCAGGCCCAGCAGGCGCTGGAGCAACTGGCCGCCATTCTTAGCCCCTCTCACTAAATGAAAAAGGACAGTCATCATGAGCACCAATGACAACAACGCACAGCAAGTTCCACCGGCCGGTTACTATCCGCCATACGGCTACCCGTGGTATCCGTACCCACCAATGCCGCAGGGAATGGCGTGGCCGCAGAACGGGCAGGTTCCTCCTCAGCCACAGATGCCACCGCAGCCGCAAATGCAGATGCCACCACAAATGGCGATGGGTTTCCCACCTATGGGCTTCCCTCCGGCACCTCAGGGCGCAGTACCTCCGCAGTTTGCTCACCCGCATCACCATCATCACCATGCTGCCGCGCAGCAGGGCGTGGACTGGAGCCAGTACGCGCAGCACGTGGTTGATGGCGCGATGGGCGACCAGGCTGGCCTGCTGAAAAATATCATCAGCACCGTTGGGATGGACGACAAAGAGTTCTGGAAAGGGGCGATGGTTGGGGCGGCAGTGACGCTGCTGCTGACTAACGATTCCGTGCGCGGCATGCTGATGCAAACGCTGGCGGGCGCAGGTGACATGCTCAAAGCCGGTTCCAGCAAAGTCAAAGACGGCGTGAAGAATAGCTCTGAGGCCATCAAAGAGACGGCAACCTCCAGCGCGGCTATCTTTCGCGACACCATGAAAGCAGGGAAAGAGGGCTTTCAGGAGTCCGTAGAGCGCCATCGCCAACCGGGTGCCATGCCGTTTGATGATGAGGACGTAGCGGATGAACAACAGCCGTGACAGACAAAACCGAGTAGGCCGCGCCGCTATTGCCGGCGCGCTTGTCGGGGGAAGTGCTGCCTGCGCACGTGAATGGCAGCGCTACCAGCAAAATGAACAAACGCTGAATGAAGCGGCCTGCACGGTGATGAAGGCGACGGCGAAGGCCAGTCTTATCAGCGGAACGGTGATGGCGATAGCGGATGCCAATAAGACCCGTCCGCTGCAGTCCGTGCTGACCCTTATCGGGGTGGGTGCCGCTTCTCTTTATCTTATGGATGCGATAGCTAAGCGAGGAAACGATGAATCAGCCTGAATACCTGTACAACCCGTGGACCGGTGCGTGGGAACGTAATCCGGCAGCCATGCCGGTGCAGGCACCAGCGGCAACGACAAGCAATAGCCGCACCCACCTGTTAACCGGGCTGGTGGCCGGAGCGGCAATCACCTACCTTCTGACCAACCGTAACGTACAGCAGGGGATCACCAATACGGCGAGTAAAGCCTGGGGTACCGTGCGTGGCGAAATGGAAGAGATGAAAGAACGCATTGCCGATCTGCAGGCGGAACTGGACTACTACCGTAGCCAGAATAAGGATGAGATCGAGTGAGTGCGGTAGGCGAACGGGTTACCGTCGTTCACCAGATCCCCGGACGTGTGCGCCTGCGAATCGCGGCGCTCGGTGACTATCCGGATGCCGCCGGGTGGCTGAAACAGCAGATCCTGACGCTGCCAGGCGTCAGCGGTGTGCGCATTCGTCCTTCGGCGCGCAGTGCGGTGATCCAATGGGATCGCGCGCGAACGTCACTTACCGCCATTGTGGCGGCGGTGGATGCTCTGGACTGGCAAACGGCGGACGACTGCGAATTTGAAACCGAATACTGCGGCGGCGATAACCTCCTCAACCTCGCTGGGTTGGCGCTAACGCAGGTGCTGCCGCCTCGCTGGGCGCGTCTACCGGCGGCGCTGTTGACCGCTCCAACTATCCTGGAAGGGGCGAATACCCTGAGACAAGGGCAGTTGAAGGTCGAAGTGCTGGATGCGCTGGCGTTGAGTTTGTCGATGCTACGCGGGGATAACCGTACCGCCATGCTGACGCAGTCGCTGCTGACGCTCGGTGAGTACATGGAACAGGAGACCAGCCGTCACTCGGATGCGTTGCTGGCCGACCTGATGCAGCCGCGCGAGCACCCGGTATGGGTTGAGCGCGATGGCGAAAGCGTGGAGATCAACAGCAGCGAGCTGGTGGCGGGCGATGTGATGCTGCTTGGCCCGGGGGATAATATCCCGGCCGACGGCACGGTGCTGCGCGGTATTGCTCAGGTCAATCAGGCGTCGATGACCGGGGAAAGCGTGCCGGTACGTCGTGAACCGGGCTCCTGGGTCTATGCGGGAACGCAAATCCAGGACGGAAACGTCGCGATTACCGCCGAGCAGGTTGGGGAGTCTTCCTCGACGGCGCATATTCGCCGCTTTATCCGCGATTCGCTGACCCAGCGTAGTGAAACTCAGCAGGTTACTCAGGCCATGGCCGACCGTCGCGTCGGCATCACGCTTGGCGTGGGTGCGGCGGTGTTTGCCATGACCCGTAGCTGGCAGCGTCTGGCCTCCGTCTTCCTCGTGGACTATTCCTGTGCGCTGAAGCTCAGTACGCCAATCGCTTTTAAATCGATTATGTACCGGGCTGCGCAGAACGGTCTGTTGCTGAAAGGTGGGCGAGCGATTGAGAAGCTGGCGGATGTCGATACGGTGGTGTTCGATAAAACCGGCACCCTGACTCACGACGAGATGCAGGTGACGGACGTCATCAGCTTCAACGACCAACTGGTGCAGGCCAAGCGTCTGCTGGCGATTGCTGCCTCGGTAGAAGAGCACAGTAATCATCCGCTGGCTCATGCGGTCGTGGCGGCGGCAGAACACCACGAACTGCCGCATATTGCGCATGGTGAAGTGGAGTATGTCATTGCACATGGTCTGCTTTGCGCGCTGGAAGATCATCAGCTGGTGATTGGCAGCCGCCACTTCCTGGATTGCCACTACGACATCGATTTCACGCCGTATGAAGCGGAGATCGATGAACTGGCGGCCCAGGGGCGGCACCTGCTGTTTATCGGTTTTGATAATCAACTGGTGGGGATGATCGGCCTGCAGGATCATCTGCGCGATGAAGCCTCTGAAGTGATTGAGCAGCTTAAAGCGTCCGGCATTCGCCAGGTGGTCTTGCTGACTGGCGATCGCGCTGAGAAGGCGTGCCAGCTTGCAGAACGCGTAGGCATTGACCGCTACGTTGCCGAAGCCACGCCGGAGAGTAAGGTCGAGGTGGTGAAAGCGTTGCAGGAGGCGGGGCACAAGGTGATGTTCGTGGGGGATGGTATCAACGATGCGCCGGTGCTGACGCAGGCGGACGTTGGTTTAGCCATGAACCAGAGTACCGAGCTGGCACAGCAGGCGGCGGACGCCGTGCTGTTGCAGGACAATCTGTTCGGCGTGATTACCGCGCGTCAACTCTCGCTGGAGGCAATGAAGCTGGTGAACAGCAACATCAAGCTGACCGAGTGGGTGAACAGCGCCATTATGCTGGCAGCGGCGCTGGGCTGGTTGACGCCGGGGGCGAGTGCCATGTTGCATAATGGGACGACGCTGGGCGTGTTGCTGCGATCGCTGGCAGCGAAGAAGGGGCGTGGGGAGTAGTTTTGCTCTCACCCCGGCAAATAAAAAGCCCCTGATGTCACCATCAGGGGCTTTTTTCTATCTTACGACCACGCTTACTTGTAAGCCGACTGGTGCACGCCTACCGCACGACCAGAAGGATCGTCCATGGTTTTGAACGCTTCATCCCACTCAATTGCTTTCGCGGAAGAGCATGCAACGGATGGGCCGCCTGGGACGCATTCCGCAGCGCTTGGCACCGGGAATAGCTCTTCAAAGATTTCACGGTACAGATAGCCTTCTTTAGACGTCGGCGTGTTGTACGGGAAGCGGAAATGCGCGGTTTCCAGTTGCTGATCGGTCACCTGTTTCGCCGCCACTTCTTTCAGCGTATCAATCCAGCTATAGCCTACACCGTCGGAGAACTGCTCTTTCTGGCGCCATGCAACGCTTGCTGGCAGATACGATTCGAAGCACTCACGCAGCACGTGTTTTTCCATCTTGCCGTTGCCGCACATTTTGTCCTGCGGGTTGATGCGCATCGCCACGTCGAGGAATTTTTTATCCAGGAACGGTACGCGTGCTTCTACGCCCCAAGCGGACATCGCCTTGTTAGCACGCGCGCAGTCGTACATGTGCAGCGCCTGCAGTTTACGCACGGTCTCTTCATGCAGTTCTTTGGCGTTTGGCGCTTTGTGGAAGTACAGGTAGCCGCCAAACACTTCATCAGAACCTTCACCGGACAGCACCATTTTGATGCCCATCGCTTTGATTTTACGTGACATCAGATACATCGGTGTAGAGGCGCGAATGGTGGTCACGTCGTAGGTTTCGATGTGATAAATCACGTCGCGAATCGCATCCAGGCCTTCCTGCACGGTGAAGTGAATTTCATGGTGCACGGTACCCAGGTGGTTTGCCACTTCCTGCGCGGCTTTCAGGTCAGGAGACCCTTCCAGGCCGACGGCGAAGGAGTGCAACTGCGGCCACCAGGCTTCTGAGCGTTCCTGATCTTCTACACGGCGTGCGGCGAATTTTTTGGTGATAGCTGAAATGACCGAAGAATCCAGGCCGCCGGAAAGCAGCACGCCGTACGGTACGTCAGACATCAGGTGGCTTTTCACCGATTCTTCCAGCGCCTGGCGCAGTTCGTTTTTGTCGGTGACGTTGTCTTTAACCGCATCGTAGTCGAACCAATCACGCTGGTAATACTGACGGATTTCACCGTCTTTGCTCCACAGATAGCTACCGGCAGGGAACTCCTGAATGGTGCGGCAAACTGGGGTCAGTGCTTTCATTTCAGAAGCGACGTAGAAGTTACCGAATTCGTCGTGACCCATGTACAGCGGGATAATACCGATATGGTCGCGGCCAATCAGGTACGCGTCTTGCTCGCTGTCGTACAGCGCGAAGGCGAACATCCCTTGCAGATCGTCGAGGAATTCTGGACCTTTTTCCTGATACAGCGCGAGGATGACTTCGCAGTCAGAACCGGTCTGGAACTGGTAGCGGTCACCGTATTCAGCGCGCAGCGCCTGATGGTTGTAGATTTCACCGTTGACGGCCAGAGCGTGCGTTTTCTTTTCGTTATACAGCGGCTGGGCACCGGCGTTGACGTCAACAATCGACAAGCGTTCATGCGCGAGAATCGCTTTATCACTTGCGTAGATCCCAGACCAGTCCGGGCCACGGTGGCGCATCAGGCGTGAGAGCTCAAGCGCCTTTTTACGCAGCTCGACCGCATCAGTTTTAATATCCAGTACACCGAAAATAGAACACATAGACTTCTCCGTTAACCCTGTTGTGCTGTGAAATTGTGCGGCGCTGTACTGTCGCAGCGTCTTTGCATGACTAAAAAAATGCCGTAAAGGGTGAACAGGTGCAAGGTTTTTTCAGCCCCTGAAAGAAATAATGCAATAGGGGTTAATGAATACTAAAAAATACGTACGTTAACTTCTCTATTATTGATGAATTGTCATTTTAAACGTGTTTTTTTTAGTGAATCTGTTTTCTGTGGGGCAAGTTGTTAGCCAACTCTTCAGATATTACCGGGTGACGTTAGAACGGGTCTAAGCAACAGAAAAAAAAGATGAGAGAAGTCAGAGGGATTCGTTGGACCGATGCCCGAGCGGGCACCGGTGTTGCCGCTGCCATTTGCAGCGGCTGGATCATTAAAGGATATCGATTTCGGCAACCGATGGGTAAATCCACGACGGGCGGAACGGCATATTATCGATGTCATCAACGGTGGAGACGCCAGAGAGAACCAGAATGGTCTCGAGCCCTGCCTGGAAGCCAGCCAGAATATCAGTGCGAAGATTATCGCCGACGATAACCGTCTGCTCTGAGTGTGCCTGCATTTTGTTAAGGGCGGCGCGGATGATCCACGGGCTTGGCTTGCCAACAACAAACGGCTTACGGCCAGAGATTTTTTCGATACCGGCGCACAGTGCGCCACAGGCTGGGTAATAACCACGGCCATGGGTATCAGGGTTCGTTGCGATGAAGCGAGCGCCATTGGCGACGAAGAATGCCGCCTTGTGCATCATTTCCCAGTTAAAGGAACGTGTTTCACCCACGATAACGAAGTCCGGGTTGACGTCGGTAATGGTGAACCCGGCTTTATAGAGCTCGTGGATCAATGCCCCTTCACCAACCACGTAGGCTTTTTTCCCTTCCTGGCGGCGCAGGAAATCGGCGGTTGCCATGGCGGAGGTATAAAACACGCTGTCAGGCACGTCGATGCCTGCGGTGGCGAAGCGGTTTGCCAAATCCTGGCCCGTCTGTGAAGGGTAGTTGGTCAGACAGAGAAACGGCATACCTTTATCCAGTACGCGTGCGACGAATTCTGCTGCACCCGGCACGGCAACGTTGTCGTGCATCAGCACGCCGTCAATATCACAGATTACATTCTGAATGGTCATGGACTACCTGGCGTTTGTTTTTAAAGAGGCGTAATTATACACGTTATCCCCGGCGTTGCCTCTTAGGACTAACCTTCCAACAAATGTTGTAGCAGGATACCGTTGAGCATTGCGCGCTTGACCAGCGCAAATGCGCCAATCGCGGAGCGGTGGTCGAGGGTTGAACGTACCACCGGCAGATTCTTGCGAAAAGCCTTTAAAACCTGCGTGTTAATGCAGCCTTCAATGGCGGGCAGCAGGACGCGGTCGGCCTCGATGATTTCACCGGCAATCACCACTTTCTGCGGGTTAAACAGGTTAATGGCAATGGCGATGGTTTTACCGAGATGACGGCCTACATGCTCAATCACTTCGGTTGCCAGCGCGTCGCCCTTGTTAGCGGCTTTGCAGATAGTTTTGATGTGGCAATCGTCGAGCGTCACGCGGCTTTGGTAGCCCTGCTCCAGCAGATGGCGGACGCGTTGCTCAATGGCGGCATTGGCGGCCACGGTTTCCAGACAGCCAAAGTTACCGCAGTGGCAGCGCTCGCCGAGCGGATCGACCTGAATATGACCAATCTCACCGACGTTGCCGTTGCGGCCGATAAAAATGCGCCCGTTGGAGATGATGCCTGCGCCGGTACCGCGATGCACGCGCACCAGAATGGAGTCTTCACAGTCCTGGCTTGCACCAAAGTAGTGCTCGGCCAGCGCCAGGCTGCGGATATCGTGGCCCACAAAACAGGTCACTTTAAAGCGTTTTTCCAGCGCTTCAACCAGACGCCAGTTTTCCACCGGGATGTGCGGCATATAGCGAATAACGCCGCTCTCAGGATCAACCAGCCCAGGCAGAATCACTGAAATAGCAATCAGCTCACGAATTTTACGCTGGCACGATTCAATAAAAGTGCCGATGGTGTTAAGCAAGGCATGTTCCAGCGTTTCCTGGGTGCGCTCAGGCAGCGGATAGTGCTCTTCAGCAACCGCTTTACTGCTTAGATCGTACAGCGTGAGGGTCGTGTCGTGACGGCCAAGGCGAACGCCAATGGCGTGGAAATTACGGGTTTCGGTAATGATGGAGATAGCGCGGCGGCCTCCGGTGGAGGCCTGCTGATCGACTTCTTTGATCAATCCGCGCTCAATAAGCTGACGCGTGATTTTGGTCACGCTGGCGGGAGCAAGCTGGCTCTGCTCGGCAATCTGAATACGCGAGATTGGCCCATGCTGGTCAATCAGGCGGTAAACGGCCGCGCTGTTAAGCTGTTTTACGAGGTCAACATTACCAATTTGAGCTTGTCCGCCTGATGTCATACTTTCTCTTACTCAGTAACGACCTCGTTGCCATTAACGATGGTCTTGATGATTTTAAAGTCGTGCGTGAATGCGGTCAGGTTCGCGACCTTGCCCGGTGCAATGCTGCCGAGACGTTTTTCAACGCCAATGGCGCGAGCAGGGTAGAGCGTTGCCATGCGAAGCACTTCGTCGAGCGCAATATTGGCATGTTCTACCAGATTGCGAACGCCTTCGATCATGGTCAGCGAGGAACCGCTCAATGTACCGTTTTCATCAACACAGAGTCCATTACGGTAGTATATTGTTTTACCAGCAAAAATGAACTGATCAATATCGGCACCCGCCGGTGCGGTGGCATCGGTTACCAGACACAGCTTATCGCCTTTCAGGCGCTTGGCGTTACGGATATTGATGTAGTCCACGTGTAGGCCGTCAGCAATGATGCCGCAGTAGATTTCGTTCGCATCCAGGATAGCCCCGGTCAGACCCGGTTCGCGGCCAGACATATAAGGCATCGCGTTAAACAGGTGCGTCGCGAAGGTGATACCTGCGCGGAAACCTACGCGTGCTTCTTGCGCGGTGGCGTTGGAGTGGCCCGCAGAAACGACGATACCGGCATTGGCCAGCGCGGTGATGACTTCCGGTGCAACCATTTCGGGTGCCAGGGTCACTTTGGTGATGACGTCTGCGTTATCACAGAGGAACTTCACTAATTCAGCATCGGGTTTACGCACGAAGCTTGGGTTGTGAGTGCCTTTTTTCACCAGATTTAACCACGGGCCTTCAAGGTGCAGACCTAGCGCCTGGTTAGGATGCTTCGCCAGATATTCGCGCATCACGCGGATACCCTGTTTCATCAGGTCGTCGCTGGTGGTGATGAGCGTAGGCAGATAGTTAGTGCAGCCCGATTTCTCGTTGGCTTTCTGCATGATTTCCAGCGTTTCAACGGTGACCGCTTCGGCGGTGTCGTTGAACTGCACGCCGCCGCAGCCGTTAAGCTGAACGTCGATAAAACCAGGGGCGAGAATGCCGCCATTAACAGAACGCTGTTCGACGTTCGCTGGTACATCGGCCAGTGGGCAAATATGTTCAATAAGGCCATTGGCGACGATAATCGCATGGTCATCCAGAATTTCGTGGCCAGTATAGATTCGGCCATGGGTTAATGCATACATTACGACCCCCGGTGTTCTAAAAATTTGTCCCGCGGTAGATCACGGGACGATAAGACATTACAGACCTTTAATATTTTCAGCTTCTAATTCATTGAAATATTTCAGGGTCTTGACCTTCAACTCCATGGTAGAAGGTTCGTCGCAGACAATCAGCGATTTCGGATGCAGCTGCAGACAGGTGATGGTCCACATATGGTTAACGTTGCCTTCAACCGCTTGCTGCAGCGCCAGCGCTTTAGTTGATCCCTGCACCAGAATCATCACTTCTTCAGCGTCCAGCAATGTACCTACGCCAACGGTCAGCGCGTATTTTGGTACCAGTGCAACGTCGCCGTCAAAGAAACGGGAGTTTGCGACGCGGGTTTCATGCGTCAACGTTTTGATACGGGTACGGGAAGAAAGGGAAGACGCCGGTTCGTTGAACGCGATGTGACCATCGTTGCCCACGCCACCCATAAACAGGTGAATTTTGCCGTAAGAACGAATTTTTTCTTCATAACGACGACATTCTGCGTCAACATCCGGCGCGTTGCCGTTCAGCAGGTTGATATTTTCTTCTGGGATATCAATGTGGTCGAAGAAATTGCGGTGCATGAAGCTGTAATAGCTTTCCGGATGCTCTTTTGGCAGACCAACGTATTCGTCCATGTTGAAGGTGACGACATGCTTAAAGCTCACCTGGCCCGCTTTATGCATTTCAACTAATACTTTATAGGTTGCCAGCGGGGTGCCGCCGGTTGGCAAGCCGAGGACGAATGGACGGTCCGCGGTAGGTTTGAAAGCATTGATACGGTTAACGATGTGGCGGGCAGCCCATTTGCCGACTTGTTCAGCGTTAACGAGAGGAATCAGTCTCATTCTTCACCTCAAAATGTAAAATGTAAGAAGTTGGCGGATGGCATCTCCGTACACGCTTTAAGCGTCACCTGTTTGCATCGTCAGGGAGCAATCCGTTTTGATTTTTTGAATCATAAAATAAGTTTTCATGGTTAGCCAGCGAAAGGGAGTGGTGATAACAATATTTGGTGACAATAGTCACAAAAAACACGTGTTTAATTTGCGATACGAATTAAACTTCCACACACTCATAATCCTCAGAGTTGTGATTGCAGTTTACAAGACATCGCAGTGTCATGCTTTTTTGCACAATAAAAAAATGGCTTAAATGAGCCGTATCGGGGTCTCGTAGGGGGAATAAGATGAATATTTTAGGGTTTTTCCAGCGACTAGGTAGGGCGTTACAGCTCCCTATCGCTGTGCTGCCGGTGGCGGCGCTGTTGCTGCGATTCGGTCAGCCAGACTTACTTAACGTGCCGTTCATCGCACAAGCGGGCGGGTCTATCTTTGATAACCTGGCGCTGATTTTTGCCATCGGTGTGGCATCCAGCTGGTCTAAAGACAGCGCGGGTGCAGCAGCATTGGCAGGCGCAGTCGGTTATTTCGTACTGACTAAAGCAATGGTCACCATCAACCCAGCCATTAACATGGGTGTCCTGGCGGGTATCATTACCGGTCTGGTCGGTGGTGCCGTTTATAACCGTTGGGCGGGTATCAAACTGCCTGACTTCCTGAGCTTCTTCGGCGGCAAACGCTTCGTGCCGATCGCCACTGGCTTCTTCTGTCTGGTGCTGGCAGCCATCTTTGGCTACGTGTGGCCACCGGTGCAGAACGCCATCCACGCAGGTGGTGAGTGGATCGTTGGCGCTGGCGCGCTGGGCTCCGGTATCTTTGGTTTCATCAACCGTTTGCTGATCCCAACTGGTCTGCATCAGGTGCTGAACACCATCGCCTGGTTCCAGATTGGTGAGTTCACCAACGCGGCCGGTGCGGTCTTCCACGGTGACATCAACCGCTTCTATGCGGGTGACGGCACTGCGGGTATGTTCATGTCCGGCTTCTTCCCAATCATGATGTTTGGTCTGCCGGGTGCGGCGCTGGCGATGTACTTCGCAGCACCGAAAGCGCGTCGTCCAATGGTTGGCGGTATGCTGCTGTCCGTGGCGGTCACCGCATTCCTGACCGGTGTAACCGAGCCGCTGGAATTCCTGTTCATGTTCCTGGCGCCGGTACTGTACCTGCTGCACGCGATTCTGACCGGCGTTAGCCTGTTCATCGCAACGCTGCTGGGTATCCACGCGGGCTTCTCCTTCTCCGCAGGCGCTATCGACTACGTGTTGATGTACAGCCTGCCGGCAGCAAGTAAGAACGTCTGGATGCTGGTGGTAATGGGTCTGGTCTTCTTCGTTATCTACTTCGTCCTGTTCAGTGTGGTTATCCGCATGTTCAACCTGAAAACACCAGGTCGTGAAGATAAAGACGACAACGTGGTGACTGAAGAAGCGAACAGTAACACCGAAGAAGGTCTGAATCAGCTGGCAACTAACTACATTGCCGCAGTTGGTGGTACTGACAACCTGAAAGCGATTGATGCCTGTATTACCCGTCTGCGCCTGACCGTAGGCGACTCCGCGAAGGTAAGCGACGCGATGTGCAAACGTCTGGGCGCTTCCGGTGTGGTGAAACTGAACAAACAAACCATCCAGGTTATCGTGGGTGCGAAAGCTGAGTCTATCGGCGACGCGATGAAGAAAGTCGTTGCGCGTGGCCCGGTTGCCGCAGCAGCAGCGGAAAGCGCAGCGCCAGCAGCACCAGCGGCGGCAAAACCGCAGGCTGTGGCTAACACCGCGACCGTAGAAACTCTGGTTTCTCCGATTACCGGTGATGTGGTTGCACTGGAGCAGGTTCCTGATGAAGCCTTCGCCAGCAAAGCGGTCGGTGACGGTGTGGCGGTTAAACCAACGGATAAAACCGTAGTTTCCCCAGCAACGGGCACCATCGTGAAAATCTTCAACACCAACCACGCGTTCTGCCTGGAAACTGACAAAGGCGCGGAAATCGTTGTCCACATGGGTATCGATACCGTGGCGCTGGAAGGTAAAGGCTTCAAACGTCTGGTTGAAGAGGGTGCAGAAGTGAAAGCGGGTGAGCCAATCCTGGAAATGGACCTGGACTTCCTGAACGCCAATGCGCGCTCGATGATTAGCCCGGTAGTTTGCAGCAACAGCGATGATTTCGGCGGTCTGGTGATTAAAGCCGAAGGTCATGTGGTTGCCGGTCAAACGCCACTGTATGAGATTAAAGGTAAATAACTGCTCCTGAGTAAAGTGAGTTAAGTGCCTTAAGCGGCGGGGGGAAATCCTCCGCCGCTTTTTTTTGCAGCAAATACCCCCATATTCGATATTCCATCGCCTTTTTTGTGCAACAAATAGTTGTCTCCGGGCGCGGCTTATAAGATCATGTGCCGTTATACGTTGTTTACGCTTTGAGGAATCCACGATGAGTGAGGCTGAAGCCCGCCCGACTAACTTTATTCGTCAGATCATTGATGAAGATCTGGCTACCGGTAAGCACAACACGGTGCATACTCGTTTTCCGCCAGAGCCGAATGGCTATCTGCACATCGGCCATGCGAAATCCATCTGCCTGAACTTTGGCATTGCGCAAGATTATCAAGGCCAGTGCAACCTGCGTTTCGATGACACCAACCCGGTTAAAGAAGATATCGAATACGTTGAGTCCATCAAAAACGACGTCGAGTGGTTAGGTTTTCACTGGTCTGGCAACGTCCGTTACTCTTCTGATTACTTCGATCAGCTGCATGCCTACGCGGTCGAGCTTATCAACAAAGGCCTGGCGTACGTTGATGAATTAACGCCTGAGCAGATCCGCGAATACCGCGGTTCGCTGACCGCACCGGGCAAAAACAGCCCGTACCGCGATCGCAGCGTGGAAGAGAACCTGGCGCTGTTCGAAAAAATGCGTACCGGCGGCTTTGCTGAAGGTACTGCCTGCCTGCGCGCTAAAATCGATATGGCTTCGCCGTTTATCGTCATGCGCGATCCGGTGCTGTACCGCATTAAATTTGCCGATCACCACCAGACCGGCACTAAGTGGTGCATCTACCCGATGTACGACTTTACTCACTGCATCAGCGATGCGCTGGAAGGCATTACGCACTCCCTGTGTACGCTGGAATTCCAGGACAACCGCCGTCTGTACGACTGGGTGCTGGACAACATCACCATCCCGGTTCACCCGCGCCAGTACGAATTCTCGCGCCTGAATCTGGAATACACCGTGATGTCCAAGCGTAAGCTGAACCAGCTGGTAATGGAAAAACACGTAGAAGGCTGGGATGACCCACGTATGCCGACCATTTCCGGTCTGCGTCGTCGTGGTTATACCGCGGCGTCTATCCGTGAATTCTGTAAGCGCATCGGCGTCACCAAGCAGGACAACACCATTGAGATGGCTTCGCTGGAATCCTGCATTCGCGAAGATCTCAACGAAAACGCGCCGCGCGCAATGGCGGTTATCGACCCGGTTAAACTGGTTATCGAAAACTACCCGCAGGGCGAAAGCGAGCTGGTTTCTATGCCTAACCATCCGAATAAGCCGGAAATGGGTAGCCGTGACGTGCCGTTTAGCGCTGAGATCTGGATCGACCGCGCGGACTTCCGTGAAGAAGCCAACAAGCAGTACAAGCGCCTGGTGATGGGTAAAGAAGTTCGTCTGCGTAACGCCTATGTGGTGAAAGCAGAGCGCGTAGAGAAAGATGCTGAAGGCAATATCACCACCATCTTCTGTACCTACGATGCTGATACCCTGAGCAAAGACCCAGCAGATGGTCGTAAAGTGAAGGGCGTCATTCACTGGGTTAGCGCGGCACATGCGCTGCCGGTTGAAATTCGTCTGTACGACCGTCTCTTCAGCGTGCCAAACCCTGGTGCCGCAGAAGACTTCCTGTCGGTAATGAACCCAGAGTCACTGGTTATCAAGCAGGGCTACGCTGAGCCGTCTCTGCAGGCCGCTGAAGCCGGTAAAGCGTTCCAGTTCGAGCGTGAGGGTTACTTCTGCCTGGACAGCCGCTACACCACGGCTGAGAAGCTGGTGTTTAACCGTACCGTTGGTTTACGAGACACCTGGGTGGGGTAATTAACACCCAATAATAAAAACGCCGCCCATGCGGCGTTTTTTTTGCCTCGTTTTTAACGAAAACTTTCGTTGGAATAACGGTGTTCTTTCGGATGAAAAAATACGTCCCTCATAGTTTCGCGTAGCGAATTAATGCAAACCTTCTAAGCCTAAGCGCTTCTTCATTTTTGATCTCTTCTATCACAGAAACATTATGTAAACGCTCTCATTCACATTTAACCCAGAGCCCACAAGGCCTGACGTGAATATGTTTCAATAACGCACGCTGTTACAAACAGAAACCAAATATGTGCGCTTTGTCATAATCCTGCACTCTCGTTGAGGAAAAGGATTGATAATTCGCGTCGCGAAAAATAGTCTATCGGTGTAGCGAAACACCTTTTTTAAGAAGTTCATTTTTTTTAAAGTTTTTATTTTTTGCTTCTGCTTTGCAGCGGCATTTTTAAAAGTCAAAGAGGATATAACTATGCGTACGTTTAGTGGCAAACGTAGTACGCTGGCGCTGGCTATCGCCGGTGTGACAGCAATGTCAGGCTTTATGATGACCCCGGAAGCAAAAGCAGAAGGTTTCATCGATGATTCTACACTGACCGGCGGTATCTATTACTGGCAGCGTGAGCGTGACCGTAAAGATGTCACCGATAATGACAAATACAAAACCAACCTTTCTCATTCCACCTGGAACGCCAACCTCGACTTCCAGTCTGGCTATGCTGCCGATATGTTCGGTATTGATATTGCTGCGTTCACCGCAATTGAAATGGCGGAAAGTGCAGAAAGCGGTCACCCGAACGAAATTGCGTTCTCCTCTAAGAACAAAGGCTACAGCGAAGATTACAGCGGCGATAAGAGCGGTATCAGCCTGTACAAAGCGGCAGCTAAATTTAAATTAGGGCCAGCATGGGCTCGCGCAGGTTACATCCAGCCAACCGGTCAGACGCTACTGGCGCCGCACTGGAGCTTTATGCCAGGTACCTATCAGGGTGCTGAAGCTGGGGCCAATTTCGACTACGGTGATGCTGGCGCGCTGAGCTTCTCCTACATGTGGACCAACAACTACAAGGCGCCTTGGCACCTTGAAATGGACAACTTCTATCAGAACGATAAGAAGACCAAAGTTGATTACCTGCACTCCATCGGTGCGAAATACGATTTCAAAAATGACCTGGTGCTGGAAGCCGCATTTGGTCAGGCAGAAGGCTATATCGATCAGTACTTCGCCAAAGGTAGCTACAAATTTGATATCCCTGGCGGCCCGCTGACCACCAGCTACCAGTTCTACGGTACCCGTGACAAGGTGAGCGATCACGGCGTCAACGACATCTATGACGGCACCGCATGGCTGCAAGCATTAACCTTCGGCTACAAGCTGCAAGAAGTCTTCGACTTCCGTCTGGAAGGGACCTGGGTTAAAGCAGAAGGCCAGCAGGGTTACTTCCTGCAGCGTATGACGCCAACCTACGCCTCCTCTAACGGTCGTCTGGATATCTGGTGGGATAACCGCTCTGACTTCAACGCCAACGGCGAAAAAGCGGTCTTCTTCGGTACTATGTATGACCTGAAAAACTGGGATCTGCCGGGTTGGGCAGTGGGTGCTTCTTACGTTTACGCATGGGATGCTAAGCCAGCGACCTGGCAGTTGAGCCCGGATGCGTACTACGACAAGAACAACAAGATTAAAGAGTCTGCCTACAGCCTCGATGTAGCATACACCGTACAGGATGGTCGTGCGAAAGGTACGCTGTTCAAACTGCACTTCACTCAGTATGACAACCACTCCGATATCCCAAGCTGGGGCGGTGGTTACGGCAACATCTTCCAGGATGAGCGTGACGTGAAATTCATGGTTATCGCACCGTTCACCATTTTCTGATGCTAACGTGGCAGGGGGAGACCTCTGCCGCCGCTAAGAGGCTCATCGTATGAAAAAACTGATTATTGTTGCGCTGATGGCTGCTGGGTTAACCGCCTGTGCGCAATCTCCTGCGCCGAAGGAAGATAGCAAGCTGAAGGATGCCTACAGCGCCTGTATTAACACCGCAGAAGGCAACCCGGATAAAATTCAGGCCTGTCAAAGCGTACTGAACGTGCTGAAGCAAGAGAAAGCACACGAGCAGTTCGCGAACCAGGAAAGCGTGCGCGTCATCGACTACCAGAAATGCATTAACGCTAGAAAAATGGGCAATGATGAAGCAGTAGCAAAAAACTGCGATAAGATCTGGCAAGAAATTCGCAGCAACAATACGCCGCAGAAATAGGCTTACGCTGATAATAAAAAACCGCTGCTTGCAGCGGTTTTTTTGTGGGCGTCGTAAAACGCAGAGTATAAAAAAACCAGCGCATAGGCTGGCTTTTCGAGAGGCTGTACGCTTATTTTGCGACTGCGTCATGCGCGTGTTCATCTTCACGGCAGTCGCCTTCAGCGCAGTGACCGTAGAGATAAAGACTGTGGTTCGTTAAGCGAATACCATGCTTCGACGCGATTTCACGCTGACGAGCTTCGATGGAATCATCGCTGAACTCGATCACTTTGCCGCAGTCGAGGCAAATCAGGTGATCGTGGTGATGCTGCTGGGTCAGTTCGAAAACGGATTTACCGCCTTCAAAATTATGACGAGTCACGATGCCGGCGTCATCAAACTGGTTAAGTACGCGGTAAACCGTGGCCAAACCAATCTCTTCACCCATGTCGATCAGGCGTTTATATAAGTCTTCCGCGCTGACATGGTGGTTATCCGGTTCCTGAAGGACTTCCAGAATCTTTAACCGTGGAAGTGTGACTTTCAGGCCAGCCTTCTTTAATGCGGTATTGTTGTCAGTCATGCGGAATCTGTCCTGTTGCTAAACGATCAACTTCCATCAGCGAAAGTATCACAGAGAATGCACCCGAATTAATGCGTCTCATTATAGAATGACCCTATTGAAATGAAAACAGCAAGAGCCGGGTAAACTAAGCTATCAAAAACGAGGCTTCACCGACAAAGTTACGATGAGACCGCGCTAAATCAGAAGATATTGTACAGGTATGCGCTAAAAAGTTAAAAAATTGTAGCTATTATTTTAATTGCTTTTACCTATTAATGAGGCGTAGTTTCATCACTACGCCTCACTGTTTTGCATCAGGCGTTTTTGATCTCTTCCAGGTGCAGCTCTTCTGCAACCTGCTTAACCCATTTTTCAACGCGTTCAGCGGTCAGCTCAGGCTGACGGTCTTCGTCGATGGCCAGACCAACAAAGTGGTCGTCATCGGCCAGGCCTTTAGACGCTTCGAAATGGTAACCTGCCGTTGGCCAGTGACCGACGATGGTCGCGCCGCGTGGTTCAATGATGTCGCGAATGGTACCCAGCGCATCACAGAAATATTCAGCATAGTCTTCCTGGTCGCCGCAGCCAAACAGCGCGACCAGCTTGCCGTTGAAGTCCACTTCTTCCAGCGTTGGGAAGAAATCGTCCCAATCGCACTGCGCTTCGCCGTAGTACCAGGTTGGGATACCCAGCAGCAGAATATCGAATGCTTCCAGATCTTCTTTGCTGCTCTTGGCAATGTCGTGAACGTCAGCGACATCTTTACCAAGCTGTTTTTGAATCATTTTTGCGATATTTTCGGTGTTCCCGGTATCGCTACCGAAAAAGATGCCAACGATTGCCATGAGTAAAATAACCTCTTGAAACTTAATGATATGGTGGTGGCTTATTGCCCACAGATAAGGGCAATCATAGCAGAACTGAGAAGCGTGCGGAAACCGCTATCGTGCCGTACTGCACACTCTGCTACATGAAAGTGTGTTTTGGGGGGATTTTCAGACTTTCCCCTGTCCGTGTAGCTGGGCCAACTGGCTCATCAACATCTCTTCGATGAGTTCGCTACGGCTCATATCACGGGCAGTCGCCAGCTCGTTGAGCGCATCAACGGCTTCGTTATTCAACTTCAGCTCCACGCGTTTCAGACCGCGCACTTTGTCGCGTTTTAACTGATTACGCTTATTAATGCGCAGCTGTTCGTCACGCGAAAGCGGATTGGTTTTTGGTCTTCCCGGCCGACGCTCATTTGCGAACAAATCTAAGGTCGTACGGTCCGTTTGTTCTTTTGCCATGGTTCTGAGTGACTTCGGGGAAACAAGCTACCGGGCGGTGCCCAGTGCAGACAGCGCGCAATCATACATCAGTGAGGCCCACACGCCAACGACCACGGCCATTCTGGCGCGCGGTCGATGCATTTTTAATCATTCACTGAGGTAACGACGGATAGCCCGCAGTACCGCGTCCGGTTTTTCGGCGTGAACCCAGTGGCCCGCACCGGCGATGACGTGTGCTTTTGCCTGGGGGAATTGAGCCAGCAGCGCGCTGCGGTAGGCTTCGGTGACGTACGGTGAATTGCCGCCGGGAATAAACAGAGCAGGGTGGTCCCAGGCCGGAATGGCTTCCCAGCCCACGATATGCGGGTATTGCTCCCACAACACCGGTACGTTAAAGCGCCAGGCGCCGTCGACGAAGGATTTCAGCAGGAACTGAATCACACCTTCTTCTTTTAAGTATTCGCGCATTACCGTCGCGGCCTGCTGGCGAGTTGCTACACCGGCGCTGGTGACGGCGTTAATGGCCGCAAAAATCTCATCGTGGCGACGGACGTGATAATCCACCGGTGCAATATCAATTGCGACCAAGCGGTCGATGCGTTCTGGGGCCAGCGCGGTAAGCGCCATCACCGCTTTGCCACCCATGGAATGGCCGATAACCGTGGCTTTTTCGATGCCGTTGGCATCAAGCGTGTCGAGAAGATCCTGAGCCATGGCGGGATAGGTCATCTCATCGGCACGCGGTGAGAGGCCATGGTTACGCATGTCGACCTTGAGGATATCGTGATCGGTAACCAGGTCGCGGGCCAGGATACCCAGATTATCGAGGCTGCCGAACAGGCCGTGGACGAGAACGATGGGAGAATTATTGTGCAGGTTTTGTGCAGATTGCGCTCGGACATTCAATTTCATAGCAAAGTTCTTTTTTTCGCATTGTCGGGTTAGGGTATCATGTTGGACATTCTAACGCTCAGGGGCAAGAGAGGAACTCATCCGAATTTTGCCGTCTTCCTGGTTTGGCGCTACCCGCTGTTGGGTTTTGACTTTATAATCCCAATGAATTGTATTCAGAAAAATTATCGCACCGGATTAAGATGAAAACGATCGAAGTTGATGACGAGCTCTATCGCTATATTGCGGCTCACACTCTGCACATTGGCGAGAGCGCGTCCGACATTTTACGGCGTATGCTGAAATTCTCCGCCGCTTCCCAGCCCGTGGCTGCTGCCGCTGCGCCGGTCGTCAAAGCAGAACCGGCTCCCGCTCCGGCCCCGGCTGCTGCTCCCGTTGCTGACGTAAAAACGGTGAAAACCGCCAAAGATAAAGTTCGTGCCATGCGCGAGCTGCTGCTCTCTGATGAGTATGCCGAGCAGAAGAAAGCGGTTAACCGCTTCATGCTGGTTCTGACCACGCTGTACGCTCTGGACAACAAAGCGTTTGCAGAAGCTACCGAATCCCTTCACGGTCGTACCCGTGTCTATTTTGCGGCTGATGAGCAAACGCTGCTCAAAAACGGCAATCAGACAAAACCAAAACAGGTTCCGGATACGCCATACTGGGTCATTACCAATACCAATACAGGCCGTAAATGCAGCATGGTCGAACACATCATGCAATCAATGCAATTCCCGGCGGAATTGATTGAGAAGGTTTGCGGTACTATCTAATACTGACAATCTAACCCTTGCATAAGAAGGACCAGGCAATGGCAAACCATACCCGTGCAGGACAACCTGCACAGCAGAGTGATTTGATCAACGTCGCCCAACTGACGGCGCAGTACTACGTGCTGCAGCCTGACGTGAGTAACCCGGAACATGCGGTGAAGTTCGGTACGTCCGGCCACCGTGGGAGCGCGGGTCGTCACAGCTTCAATGAAAAGCATATTCTGGCCATTGCTCAGGCGATTGCTGAAGAGCGCGCGAAAAATGGAATTACGGGCCCATGCTATGTCGGGAAAGATACTCACGCGCTCTCTGAGCCGGCGTTTATCTCCGTTCTCGAAGTGCTGGCAGCAAACGGGGTGGATGTCATTGTTCAGGAAGACAATGGCTTTACGCCAACTCCAGCGGTATCAAACGCTATCCTGGTACACAACAAAAAAGGCGGCAAGCTGGCCGATGGGATCGTGATTACGCCATCCCACAACCCACCGGAAGACGGCGGTATCAAGTACAACCCACCAAACGGTGGCCCGGCTGATACCAACGTCACTAAAGTGGTTGAAGACCGCGCGAATGCGCTGCTGGCTGCAAATCTGGAAGGCGTGAAGCGTATTTCGTACGACGCGGCACTGGCTTCCGGTCACGTGAAAGAAGTCGATCTGGTGCAGCCGTTTATTGAAGGGCTGGCGGATATCGTCGATATGGCGGCTATCCAGAAAGCCGGTCTGACCCTGGACGTTGACCCGCTGGGCGGTTCCGGTATCGAATACTGGAAGCGTATTGCTAAGCATTACAACCTGAACCTGACCATCGTTAACGATCACGTTGACCAGACTTTCCGCTTTATGCACCTCGATAAAGACGGCGCGATCCGTATGGACTGCTCCTCCGAGTGTGCCATGGCGGGTCTGCTGGCGCTGCGTGATAAGTTCGACCTGGCGTTTGCTAACGACCCGGACTATGACCGTCACGGTATCGTCACGCCGGCTGGCCTGATGAACCCGAACCACTATCTGGCAGTGGCAATCAACTACCTGTTCCAGCATCGCCCGCAATGGGGCAAAGACGTTGCCGTGGGTAAAACCCTGGTCTCTTCAGCAATGATTGACCGCGTGGTGAACGATCTGGGCCGTAAGCTGGTAGAAGTACCGGTCGGTTTCAAATGGTTCGTTGATGGTCTGTTCGACGGTAGCTTCGGCTTCGGCGGCGAAGAGAGCGCGGGCGCTTCCTTCCTGCGCTTTGATGGTACACCGTGGTCTACCGATAAAGACGGGATCATCATGTGCCTGCTGGCGGCGGAAATTACTGCCGTCACCGGTAAGAATCCGCAGGAGCATTACAACGAACTCGCGGCTCGTTTCGGCGCGCCAAGCTACAACCGTCTGCAGGCTAGCGCCACCTCCGCACAGAAAGCGGCGCTGTCTAAGCTCTCTCCAGAAATGGTGAGCGCCAGTACGCTGGCGGGTGACCCGATTACCGCGCGTCTGACGGCGGCACCGGGTAACGGCGCTTCTATCGGCGGTCTGAAAGTGATGACCGACAACGGCTGGTTCGCGGCGCGTCCATCCGGTACCGAAGATGCCTACAAGATTTACTGCGAAAGCTTCCTCGGTGCTGAACACCGTAAGCAGATTGAGAAAGAAGCGGTAGAAATTGTCAGCGAAGTGCTGAAAAACGCCTGAGTGATGGGGTAAGAAAAGGGAGCCGAATGGCTCCCTTTTTTATCTCTCCGCGTGCTGGCGGCAGGTTAACATCTGGCAATCGATGCGCACGACGCAAACCGCTTTCAGCATGTCATCCCGATAGCTGAATGTTTGTCCCGGCACGGCCTGGCGCATAATGACATTTAGTCCGTGCACCATTTCCTCACGTTCATGCAAAATAGTCGCCCGTCCGCTGGCAATAATACTGGAATAAGCAAAGCTATAGTCGCATGCATCGGCAGCCGGAATTAATTGGTGATCGCCATCAATTTCAAGACTAATAGCAGGGTCTTTACGCAGTAAACGCATCTTTTTTCCGCTACGCGCGCCGTGAAAATAGAACGTCCAGCGCCCGTCTTCATGCGTATAGCCGAAATTGACGGGCACAATATATGGGCTGTACTCATCGTTAAGGGCGATGCGGCAAATCTGATGGTGCTGAAGCAGACTACGAATTTTATCGGGGTCGCTGACGATGCGTTCTGGATTGCTCATGATGATGGTCTTATCAGAAAAGAAGAAAAGTGGGCTGCAGTGGTCTGCAGCCCGGATAGATTTAACCGTGTTTGTTTTTCAGTTCAAAGCGCGGCGATACCAGCCCGTACAGCGTCCAACCGAGGAACGTCACGATGGAACCGTACAGCATCGCTTCTTCGCCGGAAGAGTAGAGCGCATAAAAACTATACATAGCCCCAATGAATGCCACGAAGTTGGCGATGCGTGCTTTGTTCATAGGCACGTTAGCCATCCGCTGGATAATCACCAGCGCAGCCATCGACAGGATGTACGGAATAATGTTGGTCACCACCGCCAGGTTAACCAGCACGTTGAACTGGTTGTTCAGCGACGGGCTAATGGTCATCAGCGACAGCCCGGACTGGATAATCACGATAACCAGCATCCCCTGAACCGGAGCATCAGCACTGCTGACGCGGGAGAAGATTTTCGGGAAGTAACCTTCGTCCGCCGAGGATTTGAACACCTGAGCAATGGTGAACTGCCAACCAAGCAGCGAACCGCAGCAGGACATCACCATCAGCGCCATAATCACTTTCCCGACTTCCGGGGTGAACATCTGCGCGAAGGCCAGACCGAACGGCGCGGTGGAGTTGGCCAAGTCCATGTTTGGCACGATACCGGCAATCACGTTGGTGGAGATGATGTAAATCACCGCTGCCCCGAGCGTCCCGCCGAGTACAGCAATCGGCACGTTACGTTCCGGATTTTCCACCACTTCGGCGTTTGCACAGGCAGATTCCAGACCAAGGAACGCCCACAGCGTCATGGCAATAGAAGAACCGACGGCGCTAAAGAACGGCACGTGGTGCGGGTTCCAGGATTCGACGTACATTGTTGGGCTGAACCAGTACCAGCCGATGATGCACAGACCCACCACCGGAATAATGACGCCCCATACCGTGATGCTGCTGATCTGCCCGGTAATGCGCGCACCACCGAAGTTAGCAACGGTACAGATCCACAGCACGCCGATGGTGGCGAGCCCGATC
Organism: uncultured Kluyvera sp.; assembly: GCF_902485085.1. Taxonomy (NCBI): domain Bacteria; kingdom Pseudomonadati; phylum Pseudomonadota; class Gammaproteobacteria; order Enterobacterales; family Enterobacteriaceae; genus Kluyvera; species uncultured Kluyvera sp. The sequence goes on along the minus strand of NZ_CABTJS010000162.1, from coordinate 29,303 downwards.
TGCACCGGGCTCAGTGCGGCACCGAAAAGCTCGGTGCCGTAACCCACCGCCGAAATGGCGATAGCGACGTTGGCAATCAGCAGTGAAACCCCGTAGGTATAGTTGGCCATGAAGTTGCCCGACTTACCGAAGGCATACTCCGCGTAGCCACCCATACCGCCGGGTTTCTTACTGAACATCCCGCATTTTGCAAAGGTCCAGGCCAGCGCCATCGAGCCGACGGCGGTGACCAGCCAGGAGATAATGGAGATGGTGCCGACTTCAGCGAGTTTGGTGGGCAGCATGATAATCCCGGAGCCCATCATGTTCACCATTGTCAGGATGGTGAGCTGAACAACACCCATCTTATTGTTGGCTTTGCTCATAATTTCTCCCCTTTCAGCAGGGCAGGTTGCGGCTGCTGAGTCTCAATCACGTTGCACCACACTTCTTTGCGGCCGTTGTGTTCCTGGATATAAACCCCCTGCAGCTCTGGCGCGAAGCCCGGCAGCAGGTTGATGCCTTCTTCCAGCGCTTTGAAGTAACGCAGAACGGAATCACCCCAGATTTCCCCAGGAACAACACACAGCACGCCTGGAGGATACGGCAGGGCACCTTCGGCGGCGATTTTGCCTTCCGCCATCGACAGCGGTACCAGCTCAACCTGACCACGAAGGTAGGCGTAGTTGGCGTCCTGTGGATTCATGCTGACGCGTGGGAAGTGTGATTTACGGAACATCTCTTTTTGCAGCTGTTTCACGTTGTGACGCGCATACAGGTCATGCATTTCCTGGCAGAGCTGGCGCAGGGTGTAACCGGCATAGCGGTCTTTATGCTGACCGTAGAGCGATGGCAGAACCTCTTGCAGCGGCGCATCGGCTTCCAGCAGCGTTTCGAAACGGACCAGCAGCGCGACGAGCTGTTGCAGCTTGGCCATATCTTCCGCTGGCGTCAGCAGGAACAGGATGGAGTTGAGGTCGCATTTTTCCGGCACCACGCCGTGTTCACGTAGGTAGTTCGCCAGAATGGTGGCCGGTACGCCGAAGGTGTCATATTCGCCTTCAGCATTAATGCCCGGGGTGGTCAGCAGCAGTTTGCATGGGTCGACAAAGTACTGATGTTCAGCATAGCCTTCAAAACCGTGCCAGCGCTCGCCCGGTACGAAGTGGAAGAAGCGCAGGTCGTTGGCAATGGTTTCGGTCGGCCATGACTGCCATGCTTTACCGTCAATTTCACCTGGTACGAACGGGCGAATATGGTGGCAGTTATCGAGGATAAGCTTACGCGCTTCGATACCGTTGGAGACGCAGTCCATCCACATATTGCGGCCAGCCTGACCTTCATGCATACGGGCGTTCACGTCCAGGGCGGCAAACAGCGGGTAGAACGGGCTGGTGGAGGCGTGCATCATAAAGGCGTTATTGAGGCGTTTATGTGGAACATAACGCTGTTGGCCTTTGATATGGCTATCTTTCTTGTGAATCTGCGAGGTCTGTGAGAAGCCTGCCTGCTGTTTGTGTACCGACTGAGTGACCAGAATCCCTGGATCGTTTTCGTTGAGTTCAAGCAGCAGCGGCGAGCAGTCGGCCATCATCGGAATAAACTGTTCGTAGCCGACCCACGCGGAGTCGAACAGGATGTAGTCGCAGAGATGACCAATTTTATCAACCACCTGACGGGCGTTATAGATGGTGCCGTCGTAGGTGCCAAGCTGAATCACCGCCAGGCGGAACGGGCGCTGATTACGCGCGCGGTTTGGTGCAACTTCGGCAATCAGTTCACGCAGATAACCCTCTTCAAAACAGTGGGCATCGATACCACCGATAAAGCCGTACGGGTTGCGCGCGGTTTCCAGATAAATTGGCGTAGCCCCCGCCTGTAACAGCGCGCCGTGGTGGTTGGATTTGTGGTTGTTGCGGTCAAACAGCACCAGGTCACCCGGGGTGAGCAGGGCGTTCAGCACCACTTTGTTAGAAGACGAGGTGCCGTTCAGAACGAAGTAGGTTTTATCAGCGTTAAACACTTTGGCGGCGTGCTGCTGTGCAATGCACGGCGCACCTTCGTGGATCAAGAGGTCGCCCATTGCCACGTCGGCGTTGCAAAGGTCAGAGCGGAACAGGGTTTCGCCAAAGTATTCAACAAACTGGTTGCCCGCAGGGTGACGGCGGAAGAATTCACCCCCCTGATGCCCCGGGCAGTCAAACGCACTGTTACCCTGTGCCACGTAATCAACCAGCGCGCTGAAGAATGGTGGACGCAGGTTCACTTCATACTTGTGCGCCGCCGATTCCAGCTGACGACCATAGAAGTCATTGCGGGTTTCGTCATGCTCGAATACCCCTTGAATACGTGAGAGATATTCGGCGGGAACAATCTGGTCTTTATTAATAGCAATAAATACTGGCAGGTTATAACCCGTCGCGTCTATTTCATCGAGTTTACCGCACTCAACGTCTTCAATAGATAATACGGCAGCAGCAACATCAATAAAGTGTGTGTCGCAGGTATTGATAATAGCGCGCTGGGTAGTAAAACAGTCCGGGCAAGTACGGCTTACGGCAATTTTTAATTCAGACATTTTTCATCTCTTTATTTTAGGTAATAGCAGTCCCTCAATTTCCCGAATGAGAAATTGATATCGCCGGAAAAAAAGCAAAACGATCTCGCTGACAATAACGTCAGGGCGTGAGCTTCTTTTGAATGTGGCAAACCCAGCCGGTCCGGTGGCCGGAAGCTTTTACCCGTCATACTTCAAGCTGCAGGTGCGTTGGCTGCGTTCGTTCACCCGAATGACTTACTAGAGCAAGCTCATCGGGATTCACTCTCTTGCTGCCTTCCTGTAACTCGAATTATTTAGGGTATAGGTTTGTCAGAGCGAGCGCTGGCTACAGGCGTGAGCCCGTATTAGCAGGGAATAACTGCGAGGCGCCCGAAGTCGGGAGACTTATCGGGCGTTAAAGAAGTGAAAATCGAAACTATTGCGATGGGCAAACATCATAATATGTGTTGTCCGTCGAATATGAGGCATCAATCGGTTATTGTTTTCCATTTCGTATACCTTCGATGAATATCTTATGGCGAGGTCATTTTATCTCTGAATTGGTTCAAAACTGTGAGATTGATCAATATAACAAGATCAATAGTGAAATTATCCATTATTGGTAGTGGTGATACCAGGATTAAATGCTGTTTTGTTTAAATATTGTAAATAAACTGTTTAATAATTATTTTAAATAAGGGTAATGACGCCGAGTAAATATTTTTCGGCTTGAGGTTAATCTTGCGGTGAAATAATAAATAAAGAATAGAGAGGTTGTGAATAAATATTCATAACATAAACCGATAACCAATTCCGGTTTCGGTTAATAAATGCTGTGGGCGCGCGGGATCTATTTCCAGCTTCTGGCGAAGGTGCCCCATATAAATGCGCAAATAGTGACTATGCTCTACGGCGTTGGGTCCCCAGACCTGGTTGAGCAGCTGGCGCTGGGTGAGCACTTTTCCCGCGTTGTTGAGCAGCACCGCCAGCAGACGGAATTCAATAGGGGTGAGGTGAATTTCTTCTCCGCCGCGAGTGATACGACGCGCGGCGAGGTCGACGGTGGTATCTGAAAAGGTCACGATAGGATCATTCGGCTGGCTGCCCGCATGGCGGCGTAGCGCAACGCGCAGACGAGCCTGAAGCTCGCCAATACCAAAAGGCTTACTGAGATAGTCATCCGCACCCGCGTCGAGCGCGGCAATTTTATCGCTCTCTTCGCTGCGCGCTGACAGCACGATAATCGGCACCGGGCTCCACTGGCGAATATCGCGGATAAAATCCAACCCGTCGCCGTCGGGCAGACCGAGGTCGAGAATGATCAGGTCAGGCTTGCGCGTGGCGGCTTCCAGCAGGCCTCGCTGTAGCGTGGGGGCGTCAAAAACGCGCAGGTCTTCTGCCTCCAGCGCGGTGCGCAGAAAACGGCGGATGGCTTGTTCATCTTCAACAATTAAAACGCTGGTCACAGGCCGTCGTGTCCCTCATCAAGTTCTGGCGGTTGTTCTAACGCTAGTGTAACACGAAAACAGGCGCCGCCTTCCGGGCGGTTGCTGGCGGTGAGTGTACCGCCGTGAATATCGACGATTGCCTGGCAGATAGCGAGCCCCAACCCCACGCCGGGGATCGCAGACTCTTTATGCCCACGGGTAAACTTGGCAAAAAGATGTTCTTCCTGTCCGCCGGGAATGCCGGGCCCGCTGTCCCAGACGTCAAGCAGCAGATGGTCATCTTTGGTAGTGGCAGCGATACCGATCTCCGCTTCGCTACCCGCGTATTTCACGGCGTTCTCCAGCAGATTAATCAACACGCGCTCGAACAGCGGGCCGTCGATATGTACCAGCATCAGCGGGTCGGGTAGGGAGAGGGCGATATGCCGACCGTTAAGGCTCGGCTCCAGCATACGCAGCGCGCTACCGACCACTTCTTCAAGCGTCAGCCACTCTTTATGCAAATTAAAGCCGCCCGACTGTAGTCGCGCCATATCCAGCAAATTGTTCACCAGTCGGGTGGTATTGAGCACGTGCTGGCGAATTTCGTTGGCCTGAGGCGCGTACGGCGAGCCGCTGCTGGCAAGGTCGAGCGTCAGGATTTCCGCCTGACCGAACAGCACGGTCAGCGGTGTGCGCAGATCATGAGAAAGCGCTGCCAGTAGCGAGTTGCGCAGGCTCTCGCGGGCGCTGATAAGCCGCGACTGCGCTTCGCTTTCGGTTAACGCCAGGCGTTCCAGCGCGCTGGCAACCAGCAAGGTGAAGGTTTCCAGCAGACGCTGCTGCTCGGGGATCATCAACTGGCGCAGGTTATTGGGTTCGACCACGATAAGTCCGTGGGTTTTATCGGCGCTGCGCAGCGGAAGAAGCAAGTAGGGCACGCCGGGCAGGGTATCGGTTCCCGCACCGGCCGGTAGCCCTTTATCAAAGCTCCAGTGGGCGATGGCTTCATCCCACGGCGTCATGCCCTCCTGGTGGGTCAGCGATGTTAACGTGCCGTGTTCATCCGGCATCAGTACCTGGCTGCGGGCGTGGAAGGTGGTGCGAATATACTGCTCGCAGGTGTGGGCGATATCATGGGCGTTGCGGCCCACGGCAAGCGCTTTGGACATCTCATAAAGATGACGGGTGCGTTGCTCACGATAGCGTGCAACGCGCGCCTGATAACGGACGCCCGCGGTAAGATTACCGATAACTAGCCCCACGGTGAGCATTACGCCGAAGGTGAGCAGGTACTGCACGTCGGAGACGGCAAGCGTCCCGCGTGGGGCGATGAAGAAGAGGTCGAAGCTGACCACGTTAATCACCGTGGCGAGCACCGACGGCCAGCGGCCGTAGAACAGCGCGACGATCACCACGCCCAGCAGATAAAGCATCACCAGGTTGGCGGCCTCAAAGGCCATCAGCCATTGGTTGGCAATCAGCGTAATACCGGCGCATAGCCCTAGCGCCACCAGACAGCCGCGAATCTGTACCCGCCACTTATCCATAAATGGTCGCTGATCGCGCGATCGCTCCGGCAGGGGAAGCGGCGATTCATCGACGCCGACGACCAGCAGATCCAGCTCTGGTGCATGGCGGGCGAGCCGCTCACCAAAGCGTTCGCCTCGCCACCAGTGGCGCTTTTTCTGACGGCCAATCACGATTTTGCCAAGATTGTGCTCGCGCGCGTAGCGGATCACCGCCGCCTCTTCCGACGGCTCAGAAAGCGTAGCCGTTTCGGCACCCAGCTCTTGCGCCAGACGCAGGGCGTTGAGAATAGCCCGACGCTGAGGTTCGGGTAGGCGGTGCAGGGTAGGGGTTTCCACATATACGGCATGCCAGACGCTGCCAAGGCGGGCCGCCAGGCGCGCGGCGGAGCGCACCAGCTTTTCGCTGCCGCTGTGGTGGCCGATACACAGCAAAATGGCATCACGGGTGTGCCAGACTTTTTCTTGCCCTTGACCATCGCGCCAGGCGCGCATTTGATCGTCCACGCGGTCGGCGGTACGGCGCAGCGCCAGTTCGCGCAGGGCAATCAGATTACCTTTGCGGAAAAAATTCTCGATGGCGCGTTCGGCCTGCCCGGCAAGATAGACCTTACCTTCGTTCAGGCGCTGACGCAGATCGTCCGGGGGAAGATCGACCAGCACCACCTCGTCGGCGGCATCAAAGAAGGGATCGGGTACCGTTTCGCGCACCTGAATACCTGTCACGCCGCTGACGATATCGTTGAGACTCTCCAGATGCTGAACGTTAACGGTGGTGAAGACATCGATGCCCGCTTCCAGCAGTTCATCAATATCCTGCCAGCGTTTCGGGTGGCGCGAGCCGGGCGCATTGCTGTGTGCCAGCTCGTCCATCAATACCAGCGCCGGACGACGGGCGAGGGCGGCATCAAGATCAAACTCGTAAACGTAGCGCCCGCGATAGGCGCTGCGCTTTGGCGGCAGGAGGGTGAGGCCGCTGAGCATTGCGGCGGTCTCTTTACGTCCGTGTGTCTCCACCACGCCGGCCAGAATATCGAGCCCTTGCGCCCGCAGACGCTGCGCCTCGGCCAGCATCGCCCAGGTTTTTCCTACCCCAGCACAGGCACCGAAGAAAATCTTCAGCTTACCGCGGTGCGCTTCGGCGGTTTGTTCCAGCAGGCGGTCCGGGTTGGGACGCAGCGGCTCGTCGGTCATCATTAGTTATCCTTGTGGGCATCCAGCGCCATATTCAGCTTAGTAATATTTACCACAGGTTGTCCGAGAAAGCCGAGCAGCGGAGAGTTTGTCGCGGCTTCAACTTCTTTACGCAGCCACTCCGCCGGGACGTTACGCGCTTTGGCAATACGCGGTACCTGCCACAGCGCGGCTGCTGGCGTCAGATTCGGGTCCAGGCCGCTGGCGGAGGCGGTAACCAGCTCAACCGGTACTTCATGGCTGGCATCCGGGTTAGCGGCACGTAGCGCGGCGATACGGTCGGTAAACAGTTTATCCAGCGCCGGGTTGCTGCCCGCGAGATTACTGCCGCCGGACGCCATCGGGTTATCCGGGGCGTCCGAGGTCGCGGAAGGGCGACCCTGGAAATAGCGGGGATCGGTAAAGTTCTGCCCGATCAGGTACGATCCGCGAATCTCATGGTTTTCGATAATTAATGACCCTCCCGACTGCGCCGGGAAGAACCACTGCCCCAGCGCGGTGGTCAGCAGAGGGTAGAGCCCCCCGGTGATAAGCGCCAGGAACAGAAAAATCACGATAGCAGGACGTAATGCAGACATGGCTATTTCCTCAGACCAGACCCAGCAGGGTCAGCAGTAAATCGATAACTTTAATGCCAATAAACGGCACAACCAGACCACCAGCACCATAGATCCACAGGTTACGGCGCAGCATGGCCGAGGCGGAGAGCGGGCGGTAGCTCACCCCTTTTAGCGCCAGCGGCAGCAGGAAGACGATAATCAGGGCGTTGAAAATCACCGCGCTCAGAATGGCCGAGTCAGGCGAGTGCAGATGCATGATGTTGAGCACGCCCAGCTGTGGCCAGCTTGCCGCGAACGCCGCTGGAATGATGGCGAAGTATTTGGCGACGTCATTGGCGATACTGAAGGTGGTCAGGGAACCACGAGTCATCAGCATCTGTTTACCGATATGCACGACTTCAATCAGTTTGGTGGGGTTTGAGTCCAGATCCACCATGTTGCCAGCCTCTTTCGCCGCCTGGGTCCCGGAGTTCATCGCCACCGCTACGTCGGCTTGCGCCAGCGCCGGGGCGTCGTTAGTGCCGTCGCCGGTCATCGCCACCATGCGACCTTCGGACTGATACTGACGAATCAGCGCCAGTTTGGCCTCCGGCGTGGCTTCGGCCAGGAAATCGTCCACGCCCGCTTCGGCGGCTATCGCGGCCGCGGTGAGGCGGTTGTCACCGGTGATCATCACCGTTTTGATACCCATTTTGCGCAGCTGAGCGAAGCGCTCTTTAATGCCGCCTTTGACGATATCTTTCAGCGAGATAACGCCGAGCACGCGAGCCCCTTCGGCTACCACCAGTGGCGTGGCACCAAGGCGGGCAACGCTCTCGACTTTTTGCTCCACGTCCTGCGGGAAGCTGCCGCCGTTGCTCTCGATATGGCGGCGAATGGCATCGACGGAGCCTTTACGGATCATGCGGTTGTCGATGTTGATCCCGCTCATGCGGCTTTGGGCGGTAAACGGCACAAAGGTGGCATGCAGCGTTTGCAGATCCCGCTCGCGCAGATTAAAGCGCTGTTTTGCCAGCACCACGATGCTGCGGCCTTCCGGCGTTTCGTCCGCCAGCGATGAGAGCTGTGCGGCATCGCCCAGCGTTTTCTCGTCCACGCCATCGGCTGGCAGGAACTGGGAAGCCTGACGGTTGCCGAGGGTGATGGTGCCGGTTTTATCCAGCAGCAGCACGTCCACGTCGCCCGCCGCTTCTACTGCGCGACCGCTGGTGGCAATCACGTTAGCGCCGAGCATACGGCTCATCCCGGCCACGCCGATGGCGGAGAGCAGGCCACCGATGGTGGTAGGAATCAAACACACCAGCAGCGCAACCAGCACGGTGACGCTAATCGGCGTGCCGCTCCAGGCGGAGAACGGCCAGATGGTGGCCGTCGCCAGCAGGAATACGATAGTCAGCGCGACTAACAGAATAGTCAGGGCAATTTCGTTAGGCGTTTTACGACGCTGCGCGCCTTCAACCATGGCGATCATCCGGTCAAGGAAGGTTTCGCCTGGGTTGACGCTACAGCGCACGACCAGCCAGTCTGAGAGAATGCGCGTCCCACCGGTGACGGAGGCAAAGTCACCGCCGGACTCGCGGATTACCGGTGCAGATTCCCCGGTTATGGCGCTTTCATCCACTGATGCGCCGCCCTCAATAACTTCGCCGTCACAGGGAATGATATCTCCGGCTTCCACCAGCACCACATCGCCTTTACGCAGTTCGTCTGCCGGGACGTGATCCATCGCGGCACCGTAGCGGGCCTCGCGCAGTTTGCGGGCAAACGCCGTTTTCTTGACGCCTTTCAGGCTGTTGGCCTGCGCCTTGCTGCGGCCTTCCGCCATCGCTTCAGCAAAGTTAGCGAACAGTACGGTAAACCACAGCCACAGCGCGATAGCACCGCTGAACCACGCGTTACCCGGCAGGGTTCCCAGCGCCATGGCGACGGCCAACCCGCTGGTGAGTACGCTGCCTATCCAGACGATAAACATCACCGGGTTACGCCACTGAATGGTCGGGCTCAGTTTCTTCACGGCATCGATCAACGCCTGGCGAACCAGAGAGGGTTCGAACAGGGCCAGTTGTTTGCGACTCATAACCAATAGCTCCGCATCACTCAAAACAGGGAAAGATGTTCCGCAACAGGGCCAATCGCCAGGGCGGGAATAAAGGTCAGGGCGCCAACCAGCAGCACGGTCCCCATCAGCAGGCCGATAAACAGCGCGTCATGGGTGGCAAGCGTACCCGGGGTGGCTGGCTGGATTTTTTTGCTGACCAGCGAACCGGCAATCGCCATCACCGGTACGATGACGCCGAAGCGACCGACGAACATGCAGAACGCCAGCAGGCAGTTCCAGAACGGTGAGTTGGCGCTAAGACCGGCAAAGGCGCTACCGTTGTTGTTGGCGGCTGACGATACGGCGTACAGCACTTCGCTAAAGCCGTGTGAACCGGGGTTAGCCATCGCGCTGCGGCCCGCGTCTGTCATCATCGCGAGCGCAGTGCCAAGCAGTACCAGCGTCGGGGTGACCAGAATCGCCAGCGCGGTCATCTTCATCTCCGGCACGTCGATTTTTTTACCGAGATATTCCGGGGTGCGGCCAATCATCAGACCGGCAATAAACACTGCCAGCATCACGAACAGCAGCATGCCGTAGAGACCAGAACCGACGCCGCCGAACACCACTTCACCAATCTGCATCAGCCACAGCGGGATCATGCCGCCGAGTGCGGTAAAGGAATCGTGCATCGCGTTGACCGCACCGCAGGAGGCGGCAGTGGTCACCACGGCGTACAGGCTGCTGGCAAGAATGCCAAAGCGGCTCTCTTTACCTTCCATATTGATGCTGCTGTCGGCACCGAAGGCCAACAGATGCGGGTTACCGCGGGTTTCAGCCCACATCACCACTGCGACGCAGATGATAAAGATAAGCGTCATGGCCCAGAGAATGGCGCGGCCCTGGCGGTTATCGCCCACCGCTTCGCCAAAGGCAAAGCACAGCGCGGCAGGAATCAGGAAAATAGCCAGCATCTGCACAAAGTTGGTGAGTGCCGTTGGGTTTTCAAACGGATGCGAAGAGTTGGCGTTAAAGAAGCCACCGCCGTTGGTACCGAGCATCTTAATGGCTTCCTGCGAGGCGACCGGCCCCATTGGCAGCAACTGATGCGCGCCCTCAATGCTGGTAAACGGCTGGTAGGGCAGGAAATTCTGCAATGCCCCTTGCTGAATGAAGAACAGCGCCAGCAGCAGGGAAATCGGCAGCAGCAGCCACAGCGTGATGCGGGTGATATCGACCCACGCGTTACCCAGCGTGTTCACGCTGTGGCGGGCAAACGCACGCACCAGCGCAAACAGCACGGCAATCCCGGTGGCGGCAGAGAGGAAGTTCTGTACCGTCAAACCCGCCATCTGGCTGAAATAGCTCAGGGTGGTTTCACCGCTATAGGACTGCCAGTTGGTGTTGCTGACAAAGCTGACGGCGGTATTAAGCGCCAGATGCCATGACAGTCCCGGAAGTTTTTGCGGGTTCAGTGGCAGCACGCCCTGCAACATCAGCATGGCGAAAAGTACCAGCAGCCCGACCAGATTCAGCAGCAGGATGGCAATGGTATAGCGCCCCCAGCTCATCTCATGGCCGGAAATGCCCATGACGCGCCAGAGCCCGCTTTCACAGCGGGCAAGCCCCGGCAGCGGCGTGTTGTTGATCATCCCTGCCAGCACTTTGCCCAGCGGACGGGCGAGCACAAACAGCACCAGCAGGAAGCTGGCAACGAGTAAAAATCCTTGAGCAGCCATTTACAGCGCCTCCGCCTTGAAAAGGGCATAAACCAGATACGCCAGTAACAGGAACACCAGCACCGTGCCGGCTATTACGCCTGTAGTCACAATCCACCTCCGGATGGTTGAGTTATTGCGCTAAGCGTAGGTTTTTGGGTGCAAAAATTTCGCAAAAATAGAATGGCGGGGTGTAAAAAAAGTATAAAAATGGCGTAATCCACAATTTAACTAATGGTTAGTATTAATTTAACAATTATGTAACTCAGTTACGGCGTGAATGTAAATAAACACTAAATGCACAAAAATTAGTGGTCGGATGAGTAGTAAAATTACACAAATAACGGTACTCTTTTAGTCAGATTACTGAGCTTCATTTTCCGGCGTGCCTTGCCGGCCAACTTAGGGGAGAGAATATGGACCTGTATAGAAAATATCCTGCACACATTGTGTTGTTGCGTCGTACTTTCGCCGTGGTGGCGGGGATTGTCGCATTACCGGTGATGCTGTTCTGGAAAGATCGCGCCCGCTTCTACAGCTATCTGCACCGCGTCTGGTCGAAAACCAGCGATAAGCCGGTATGGATGGCGCAGGCTGAAGAGGCCGCCCGCGGCTTCTATTGATAGTGTCGTGCTAATCCCGGCGGCGCTTCGCTTGGCCGGGCTACAAAGCCGTCCTTACCAGGGCGGCTTTTTTGTTTTTGTAGGCCTGATAAGCGCAGCGCCATCAGACAGTCGAGCCGCACGTTATCGAATAATTGTGTAATATGAATGTATTAGATAAATACATTCAGGATATTTATGTCTACCCATTTGATCTGGTTTCGCGCCGATCTCCGACTGCACGACAATTTTGCCCTTGCTGCCGCCTGCCGTGATCCCGATGCGCAGGTGCTGGCGCTGTTTATTGCGACTCCTGAACAGTGGAAAGCGCACCATATGGCTCCGCGCCAGGCGGCCTATATCGCCGCGCAGGTGAATGCGCTGCGTCAGGCGCTGGCAGAGAAAAATATCCCGCTAATTTTTCATGAGGTGGCCGACTTTGCCGCCAGCGTCGAAATCGTAAAAACGATTTGTCAGCAGCACGAGGTGACGCAGCTTTTTTATAACTACCAGTATGAATTCAACGAGCGCCAGCGCGATGCTGCCGTAGAGCGGGTGCTGACGGACACGGTTTGTCAGGGCTTTGATGACAGCGTGATCCTACCTCCCGGCGCGGTGATGACCGGCAATCACGAAATGTATAAAGTTTTCACACCGTATAAAAATGCCTGGCTGCGGCGCTTAAAAGAGCACATGCCGGAATGCGTGCGTGCTCCTGAGTCACGGAATACTTCGGCGGTAACCGACGCGGCAACCATTCATTTTCAGTATCCCCAGCAGCCCTTTGACCCGGCGCTTTTCCCAGCGGATGAAAAGGCAGCTATCGGCCAGCTTCGCCGTTTTTGTCAGGACGGCGCGGGTGAATACGAGGCTCAGCGCGATTTCCCGTCGATTGAAGGCACCAGCCGCCTGTCGGCCTGCCTCGCGGTTGGCGTGCTTTCACCTCGCCAGTGCCTGTACCGTCTGCTGGCGGAACAACCCGAAGCGCTGAACGGCGGCGCGGGTAGCGTCTGGCTGAACGAACTTATCTGGCGCGAGTTTTACCGCCACCTGATGACCTACTTCCCTCGACTTTGCAAACATCGCCCGTTTATCGACTGGACCGATCGCGTGTGCTGGCAAGAGCCGTCAGAAGCGCTTATCGCCTGGCAGGAAGGGCGTACCGGTTACCCGATTGTGGATGCGGCGATGCGACAGCTTAATGCAACCGGCTGGATGCATAATCGGTTGCGGATGATTGTTGCCAGCTTCCTGGTCAAAGATTTGCTGATCGACTGGCGACAGGGCGAGCAGTATTTTATGTCACAGCTGGTGGACGGCTGCCTGGCGGCTAACAACGGCGGCTGGCAGTGGGCGGCCTCGACGGGAACGGATGCAGCGCCTTATTTTCGAATTTTCAATCCCACCACACAGGGGGAGCGTTTTGATAAAAGCGGCGCATTTATTCGTCAGTGGCTACCGGAATTAGCCGAGGTGCCGGAGAAGGCGATTCACCAGCCGTGGGTGTGGGCGGAAAAGCAGAAGGTTGAGATTAACTATCCGCGACCCATTGTCGATCATGCTGAGGCGAGGGTAGCAACGCTTGCTGCTTACGAAGCGGCAAAAAAACACGGGATGTGATACTGGAGAATTCCCGGAGTTGGCGCTGGCGCGCCTCGTCCGGGATACAGGTTGTGGTTACGCTTCGGCGGCCAGGCGGCGGGAGCGAACTTTCACCGTATGGTACAGCCAGATAACCAGCACGACGGCGACACAGGCCAGTGCGCCCCAGGTTATCTGATCGAACACGTCAATGTAGGCGTTGATGGAGTAATCCACCGCGCCCGCGGTGTCGAATGAACCCTGAGAGGTCTGGTCGGCGATAATCCCTGCCACGTAGTTTGCCACCGCACCGGAAAGCAACATATAGATGCCGGTCAGCACGCCGGTGACGCCCGGGATCTGGATGCGGGTGATTTGCGACATCGCCACCGGGTCAATAAACAGTTCGGCAAAGCCCATCACCGACAGCCCCAGCAGCATCAGTGGCATGGAGGAGTGGCCGTAGCTTGCGGACAAACGTGCGCTCAGGGTCAGAATGCAGAAGCCTGCGCTCATCAGGCCAAGGCCTAATGCGTATTTGCCCCACAGACGCAGATCGCGGTTGGTGGTCACTTTTTCTTTGATCAGCCAGGCCAGTACGATACCGCACAGCATCACGGCAAAGGCGTTAACCGACTGGAACATCGCGGTTGGCACTTCATAGCCCAGCACGTTACGGTTAACGAAACGGTCGATATAGAGGCTGATGGAGCTGCCGCCCTGCTGAGCAAACGCCCAGAACAGCAGGCTAAAGAAGGTCAGTACGACAATCAGGCGCAGGTCTTTACGTTGTTCGGCGGTTTCGGCGCGACGATAAATTTTTGCCAGCACCACCAGACCGATGATTGACGCCACGATCAGCGCATAGACCGACCACTCTTTCCAGAACAGCACGGTAATAAACAGCGGCGCAACCACCAGCAGCACCAGCAGCCAACCCCAGTTGGGCAGCAGGAACTTCTTCGCGCACAGCACTTCTTTGTTCACACCGGCGGTGTGGGCAAAGTGACGACGGCCGCTGATGAAGATAACCAGACCCGCCAGCATACCCACTGCCGCCAGGGTGAAGCCCATGGCCCAGCTATACTGTTCCTGTGCGAAACCACAGGCGATAGGCGCGACGATAGAACCGACGTTACCCGCCGCATAAAGCAGCGAGAAACCGCCGTCACGGCGTGGATCGGTAGGTTCGTACAGTTCACCCAGCAGGCAGCTGACGTTGGATTTAAACAGCCCGTAGCCGCAGACGATAATCGCCAGCGACAGATAAAGGAACATCGGCGCCACTTCACTGGCCCCAAGCACCATATGGCCTATGACCATGAGCAGGGCGCCCAGCATCACCGCCATCCGGTTGCCGAGCACTTTATCCGCCAGATAGCCGCCAAGAATTGGCGTGACGTAAACCAGTGAACAGTAGGCGCTGAACAGCTCGTAAGCGTGGGTATCGTTGTATTTCAGTTGATTGGTGAGATACAGGATCAGCAGTGCGCGCATGCCGTAGAAACTAAAGTATTCCCAAATTTGCAGCGCGACAACGTAGTAAATTGCCTTAGGCTGCGAATGTGATTTATTCATTACCAATTAGACCTCGAAACCCGGCAACATCACGCTACGCAAGGCTTTGTTTCATTTATGTAATAATACGAGGATAATCGTATTATCTTTGTAATATGCGGTGTGGTTGCATAAATATACATGATTTTGGTCACACAAAAACAGACAAATTGTGTTGTTTAAGCACTTATTGCGCGTAATTAAGCGGGTCCGGAAAGAGGTTAACGAATTGTGTATCGACGCAATGCGCTGGGAACGCTATTTTATCCTGTAGTAGAGCATCACTTTTGAAGAGAGCGACGATGAAAAATACCGAACTAGAACAATTGATTAATGAAAAACTCAACGGTGCCGCCTTCAGCGATTACGCCCCTAACGGCCTGCAGGTTGAAGGCCGTGACACGGTGCAGAAAATTGTCACCGGCGTGACCGCCAGCCAGGCGCTGATTGATGAGGCCGTGCGTCAGCAGGCGGATGCGGTAATCGTGCATCATGGCTATTTCTGGAAAGGTGAGTCGCCGGTGATTCGCGGTATGAAACGTAACCGTCTGAAAGCCCTGCTGGAAAACGATATTAACCTCTATGGCTGGCATTTGCCGCTGGACGCGCATCCTGAGCTGGGCAATAACGCGCAGTTGGCACAGCTTCTTGGTATCAACGTGATGGGGGAAATCGAACCGCTGGTGCCTTGGGGTGAGCTGTCGATGCCGGTATCTGGTCTGGAGCTGGCGTCGTGGGTTGAAGCCCGTCTGGGGCGTAAACCGCTATGGAGTGGGGATACCGGGCCAGATAAGGTCTCTCGTATTGCCTGGTGTACCGGTGGCGGTCAGGGCTTTATCGACAGCGCAGCTCGTTTTGGCGTCGATGCGTTTATTACCGGTGAAGTGTCAGAACAGACTATTCATTCTGCCCGCGAGCAGGGGCTACACTTTTATGCAGCGGGCCACCATGCCACGGAGCGCGGCGGTATTCGCGCCCTCGGCGAGTGGCTCACTGAAACGACCGAGCTGGATGTCACCTTCGTGGACATCCCCAATCCGGCCTGATGATGAGGGAATAAAGTGCAGCGAGCACGTTGTTATCTGTTAGGTGAAACGGCTGTCGTACTGGAGCTGGAGCCGCCGGTGACGCTGGCGGCGCAGAAACGAGTCTGGCGTTTGGCTCAGCGGGCGGCAAAGTTGCCGGACGTGGTGGACGTCATTCCGGGCATGAATAATATCACGGTCACGCTACGTGACCCGCAGAGCCTGGCGCTGGATGCGATTGAACGTCTTCAGCGCTGGT
The DNA here is from genome assembly GCF_902485085.1 of uncultured Kluyvera sp. NCBI lineage: Bacteria > Pseudomonadati > Pseudomonadota > Gammaproteobacteria > Enterobacterales > Enterobacteriaceae > Kluyvera > uncultured Kluyvera sp. Next base: position 13,295 of record NZ_CABTJS010000162.1, on the reverse strand, counting down.
GGGAAGAGAGCGAAGCCCTGGAGCCTGAATTTCGGGCCATTGATATTCCCGTAATTTACGGCGGTGAACAGGGGCCTGATCTTCCTGAAGTGGCCCACATTAGCGGCCTGACGCCGCGGCAGGTGGTGGAGCTGCACGCATCGGTTGACTACGTCGTGTGGTTCCTCGGCTTCCAGCCGGGTTTTCCGTATCTCGGTGGGCTGCCGGAACCCCTGAGAATGCCACGTCGCGCCGAGCCGCGGTTAAAAGTACCCGCGGGCTCCGTGGGCATCGGTGGCCAGCAAACCGGAATTTATCCACTGTCTACGCCGGGCGGCTGGCAGCTGATTGGCCGCACTTCTTTGCCGCTGTTCTCGCCTAATCGTGAGGAGCCGATTTTACTACGCCCCGGTGATACGGTGCGCTTTGTGCCGCAAAAGGAGGGCGTATGCTGAAGGTGACTCGTGCAGGCATGTATACCTCGGTTCAGGATGCAGGTCGCGAAGGATTACGGCAGTTCGGCGTAAGCCGTTGTGGGGCGTTGGATAAACCAGCGCTGGTAACGGCGAACCTGTTGGTTGGTAATGATGCCAACGCCGCGGCGCTGGAGATAACCCTGGGCATGGCAACCTTCACCTTTGTTCTTGAAGGTTGGTTTGCCCTTACCGGAGCTGGCTGCGAAGCCACGCTCGACGGCGAGGCAGTGTGGAGCGGCTGGCGGCACTGGGCGAAAGCCGGGCAGACACTGACGCTCAAACGTCCGAAGCACGGCATTCGCAGCTATCTGGCGCTGTCTGGCGGCATTGATGTGCCTGCCGTGATGGGCTCGCGTAGTACCGATCTTAACGTCGGCGTAGGCGGCTTCGAAGGCCGGTGTTTGCAAGATGGTGATGTGCTGCCATTGGGTCAACCAGTGCGTACGTTCCGCGAGCCGCGCGGCATCAAGCCGCTTATCGCCAGCAACCGTATTCGTGCGCTGCCGGGGCCAGAATATCATGAGTTTGATGCCACTTCTCAGGAGACCTTCTGGCGTTCTCCGTGGCAGTTAAGTCCGCAAAGTAACCGTATGGGTTACCGTCTGAAAGGGCAGCCGCTGGTGCGTGACAACGTTCGCGAGCTGGTATCTCATGGTCTGGTGCCTGGCGTGGTTCAGGTGCCGCATAATGGCCAGCCCATTGTGTTGATGAACGACGCGCAGACCACCGGCGGGTATCCGCGTATTGCCTGCATTATTGAGGCCGACATGTTTCAACTGGCGCAAATCCCGCTCGGACAGCCGATACACTTTATCCAGTGTTCGCTGGAAGAGGCGCTAAAAGCGCGACACGATCAGCAGCGTTATCTGGAACAACTGGCCTGGCGACTGAATGATGAAGATTGATCTTAACGCCGACCTCGGTGAAGGCGCGGCTAGCGATGCCGAACTGCTCACGCTGGTGTCATCGGCCAATATTGCCTGCGGCTTTCACGCTGGGGATGCCAGCACGATGCTGACCTGTGTACGTGCCGCGCTGATAAATGGCGTGGCCGTGGGGGCGCACCCAAGCTTCCCCGACCGGGATAATTTTGGCCGTACCACGATGCAGCTACCGCCGGAAACGGTCTATGCCCAGACGTTGTATCAAATCGGTGCGCTGTCAGCGATAGTCCAGGCTGAGGGCGGCGTACTGCGTCACGTGAAGGCGCACGGTATGCTCTATAACCAGGCCGCTAAAGACCCCGCTTTAGCGGATGCTATCGCTAAGGCGGTGTTCGCGACCAATCCGATGCTTATTCTGGTCGGCCTGGCGGGAAGCGAACTGATTCACGCCGGAACGCGCTACGGACTCGCCACGCGTCAGGAAGTGTTTGCCGACCGCGGCTATCAGTCTGACGGTTCTCTGGTACCCCGCGGCCAGCCGGACGCGTTGATTAGCGATGAAGACCAGGCGCTGGCGCAAACGCTGGATATGGTGCAGCGCGGGCGAGTGAGAAGTGTTGACGGTCAGTGGTCCAGGGTAACGGCGGAAACGGTCTGCTTACACGGCGATGGCTCACATGCGCTGGCGTTCGCTCGTCGCTTGCGGCGTGAATTTACGGCGCAGGGTATTCAGATAACGGCATGATGTTGTTAAGCGAGCACTGACAAACCCACTGGTAATTCGGAATTCATCAAGGCTGAAACGGGCGGGTATTGCAGTACACTCTCGGCGGGTGCTTGAGGCTATTTGTCTCAGGCATTAGCCGAAAGGCAGATAGAGAAAAGCCCCAGATAACCTTCAACGTCTTGCAGGACGTTAAACATTAATCTGAGGCCAAATCTAATGCTAGACCCATTAAGGTTAGCCTCTTACCGACCTTCGGGTCAAGGAGTAGCAGGCTATGAAACAGGAAAAGGCGATGGTTATCGCCCTGATTGTTATCTGTATCACTTTCGTTCTGGTGGTGCTGATCACAAGAGAAGATCTCTGCGAGGTACGGCTCCGAACCGGCCACGCGGAGCTCGCTGTCTTCACAGCTTACGAATCTGTTAAGTAAGAGCGCCGGCGGGGAGTCATCCCCGCCTTTTTTCGGTGTTGTTGCTATCCTCATGCACCCGTTCTTGTATTCGACGCGCCGTGTGCGAGCCAAACGTATTATTGATAATATTGTTGCCTTGACGTTTGAAAGGGAGCCATCACTATGCCTGAAGGTCCAGAGATCCGCCGGGCGGCGGACAGCCTGGAAAAGGCGATTCAGGATAAACCGCTGACTGAAGTCTGGTTTGCCTACCCTGAATTATCCTCTTATGCCCCCGATCTGATAGGCCAGCACGTCACCCACGTTGAAACCCGCGGTAAAGCGCTGCTGACCCATTTTTCTGGTGGCCTGACGCTCTACAGCCACAATCAACTCTACGGCGTGTGGCGAGTGGTTAATGCCGGGGAGATGCCAGATACCACGCGGGTGCTGCGGGTAAAATTACAAACCGCGGACAAAGCGATTCTGCTCTACAGCGCTTCTGATATTGAGATGCTGACGCCAGAGCAGGTAAAAACGCACCCGTTTTTACTACGTGTCGGGCCCGATGTGCTTGATATGGCCTTAACGCCGGAGGCGGTAAAAGCGCGGCTGCTGTCGGCAAAATTCCGCAACCGCCAGTTCTCTGGCCTGTTGTTGGATCAGGCGTTTCTTGCGGGGCTGGGTAACTATCTTCGGGTTGAGATCCTCTGGCAGGTGAGATTAACCGGGAATCATAAAGCTTCGCAGCTGGATGAACAGCAGCTTGAGGCGCTGTCGCATGCGCTGCTCGACATTCCTCGGCTCTCCTACAACACGCGCGGGCAGGTGGATGATAACAAGCATCACGGCGCGTTGTTCAGCTTTAAGGTGTTTCATCGCGATGGCGAGGCGTGCGAGCGCTGCGGTGGCATTATTGAGAAGACGATGCTGTCCTCAAGACCGTTTTATTGGTGTCCGGGGTGTCAGCATTAAGCGGTGAGATCTCCCGGGCGAGCGCAGCGACCCCGAGAAAAACGCCCACCACAGCCATAAAAAAAGCGCCCGCAGGCGCTTTTTTACTCTCAAACTCTCGATTACTTCTTGAGGTCTGATTTGAAGTCACGCTGCGTATAGCCAGTGTACAGCTGACGCGGACGCGCAATCTTCATGCCGTCGGTGTGCATTTCGTTCCAGTGCGCAATCCAGCCAATGGTACGCGCCATCGCGAAGATAACGGTAAACATGGACGATGGAATACCCATCGCTTTCAGGATGATACCGGAGTAGAAATCGACGTTCGGATACAGTTTCTTCTCGATGAAGTACGGGTCGTTCAGCGCAATGTGCTCAAGCTCCATCGCCACTTCCAGCAGATCATCTTTAGTGCCCAGTTCTTTCAGCACTTCGTGGCAGGTTTCACGCATCACGGTGGCACGCGGGTCATAGTTCTTGTAGACACGGTGACCGAAGCCCATCAGGCGGAAAGAGTCGTTCTTATCTTTCGCACGACGCACGAATTCAGGGATGTGCTCAACGGAGCTGATCTCTTCGAGCATCTTCAGTGCTGCTTCGTTGGCACCGCCGTGTGCTGGCCCCCACAGAGAAGCAATACCGGCCGCGATACACGCGAACGGGTTAGCACCAGAAGAACCGGCGGTACGCACGGTAGAGGTGGATGCGTTCTGCTCGTGGTCAGCATGCAGGATCAGAATACGATCCATCGCGCGTTCCAGGACCGGGTTCACTTCGTAATCTTCGCATGGGGTCGCGAACATCATACGCAGGAAGTTACCGGCGTAGGAGAGGTCGTTGCGTGGATACACAAACGGCTGACCAATGGAATATTTGTAGCACATCGCGGCCATGGTCGGCATTTTCGACAGCAGGCGGAATGCGGCAATTTCGCGATGACGCGGGTTATTCACATCCAGAGAGTCGTGATAGAACGCCGCCAGCGCACCGGTAATCCCGCACATCACCGCCATAGGGTGAGAGTCGCGACGGAACGCATGGAATAAACGGGTGATCTGCTCGTGGATCATGGTGTGGCGAGTTACGGTAGTCGTGAACTCGTCAAATTCAGCCTGGGACGGTTTTTCACCGTACAGCAGGATGTAGCACACTTCGAGATAGTTAGATTCTGTGGCTAACTGATCGATAGGGAAGCCGCGATGCAGCAAAATCCCTTCGTCGCCATCAATAAAAGTAATCTTAGACTCGCAAGATGCGGTAGAGGTAAAACCAGGGTCAAAGGTAAAAATGCCTTTCGAACCCAGACTACGGATATCAAGAACATCCTGACCGAGCGTGCCTTTTAGCACATCCAGTTCAATAGCAGTATCACCTGATAGAGTGATTTTTGCCTTCGTATCAGCCATTTACGGTCTCCTTAGCGCCTTTTTGCTTAAGACTGCTGGATGCCGGATTTGCAATTCAAAACATATTTCGACGTTGCCAGTTTGTTATTTGGCTCACGGCTCTGCTGTAGAGATAAAGCGAGGGTACAGAGCAAGGGCGCTTGACGGTGCACGTCTAATCTACAGTGAAACAACAGCAAATCAGGGTCTTAGCAATCCGATGATTCAAACCTGTATAACACTAATAACTGTCCTGATAAGTTCGGTCAATACCGTCACACTGTTACATAACTTATTATCAGGTGAAAGAGTGACCCCATAACTTTTGAGCATTATATGCTTTTACAGGTGATGGTTGTAACAATAATGTTTAATATTTGTCAACTCACGTGATTAATTTTTAAAAAATTGTTTTAATCGTGAGCATGATCACTGTTCTGCATAAAACCGGACAAACTATATGTAGGTTAATTGTAATGATTTTGTGAACGGCCTATACTGCCGCCAGGTCTCCGGAATACCCTGCAATCCCGAGCCACCCAGCGTTTTAACGTGTCGATTTAGCATCTGTGAGCAGATTTAACCATGACGCGAAGTTATAGAAAGGACGCTGCTTGACCCGCCTGCGGACCGGAGGAAGGAAATAATAAGAACAGCATGTGGGCGTTATTCATGATAAGAAATGTGAAAAAACAAAGACCTGTCAATCTGGATTTGACAACAATCCGGTTCCCAATAACAGCGATAGCGTCCATTCTCCATCGCGTATCCGGTGTGATCACGTTTGTGGCGGTCGGTATTCTGCTATGGCTGCTGGGCACCAGTCTCTCCTCCCCGGAAGGCTTCCTGACCGCTTCCTCTATTATGAGCAGCTTCTTCGTTAAATTCATTATGTGGGGCATCCTTACTGCGCTGGCGTATCACGCTGTCGTAGGTATTCGTCACGTGTTAATGGATTTCGGTTATATCGAAGAAACCCTCGAAGCCGGTCAGCGCTCTGCGAAAATTTCTTTTGTTATTACTGTCGTGCTTTCAATTCTTGCAGGAGTCCTCGTATGGTAAGCAACGCCTCAGCATTAGGACGCAACGGCGTACATGACTTCATCCTCGTTCGCGCCACCGCTATTGTCCTGACTCTGTACATCATCTACATGGTGGGCTTTTTTGCGATTCACGGTGAAGTCACCTGGGAAATCTGGAGCGGTTTCTTTGCCTCTGCGTTCACTAAAGTGTTCACCCTGCTGGCTCTGTTTTCTATCTTGATTCATGCCTGGATCGGCATGTGGCAGGTGTTGACCGACTACGTTAAACCACTGGCTCTGCGCCTGACGCTGCAACTGGTTATTGTTGTGGCCCTGCTGGTTTACGTTATCTATGGATTTGTTGTGGTGTGGGGTGTGTGATGAAACTGCCAGTCAGAGAATTTGATGCTGTTGTGATTGGTGCCGGTGGCGCAGGTATGCGCGCGGCGCTGCAAATTTCCCAAAGCGGCCAGACCTGTGCGCTGCTGTCTAAAGTGTTCCCAACCCGTTCCCATACCGTATCTGCGCAGGGTGGCATCACCGTTGCGCTCGGTAATACCCATGAAGATAACTGGGAATGGCATATGTACGACACCGTAAAAGGGTCGGACTATATCGGTGACCAGGACGCCATTGAATATATGTGTAAGACCGGTCCGGAAGCGATTCTGGAACTGGACCACATGGGGCTGCCGTTCTCCCGTCTGGAGAATGGGACCATCTATCAACGTCCGTTTGGCGGTCAGTCGAAAAACTTCGGCGGCGAGCAGGCGGCACGTACCGCAGCGGCGGCTGACCGTACCGGTCACGCACTGCTGCACACGCTTTATCAACAGAATTTGAAAAACCACACTACTATTTTCTCCGAGTGGTATGCGCTGGACCTGGTGAAAAATGCCGATGGTGCCGTTGTGGGTTGTACCGCACTGTGCATCGAAACCGGTGAAGTGGTTTACTTCAAAGCGCGCGCAACCGTGCTGGCAACCGGCGGGGCAGGGCGTATTTATCAGTCCACCACTAACGCCCACATCAATACCGGTGACGGCGTTGGTATGGCTATTCGCGCCGGTGTTCCGGTGCAGGATATGGAGATGTGGCAGTTCCACCCAACCGGTATCGCCGGCGCGGGCGTTCTGGTGACAGAAGGCTGCCGTGGTGAAGGTGGTTACCTGCTGAACAAACACGGTGAGCGCTTCATGGAGCGTTATGCGCCGAATGCGAAAGACCTGGCGGGTCGTGACGTGGTGGCGCGTTCCATCATGATCGAAATCCGTGAAGGTCGTGGCTGTGACGGCCCATGGGGTCCACACGCCAAGCTGAAGCTGGATCACCTGGGTAAAGAGGTGCTGGAATCCCGTCTGCCGGGCATTCTGGAGCTGTCTCGTACCTTCGCACACGTTGACCCGGTTAAAGAACCTATTCCGGTTATCCCAACCTGCCACTACATGATGGGCGGTATTCCGACCAAAGTAAGCGGTCAGGCGCTGACCGTGAACGAGCAGGGCGAAGATGTAGTGATTCCTGGCCTGTTCGCAGTAGGTGAAATTGCCTGCGTATCCGTTCACGGTGCAAACCGTCTGGGCGGTAACTCGCTGCTTGACCTGGTGGTCTTTGGCCGCGCTGTGGGCCTGCATCTGCAAGAGTCTATCGCCGAGCAGGGCGTACTGCGTGATGCGACCGAAGAAGAAATCGACGCTTCTCTGGAACGTCTGAATCGCTGGAACGGTAACCGTGACGGTGAAGATCCGGTCGAAATTCGCAAAGCGCTACAGGAATGTATGCAGCATAACTTCTCGGTATTCCGTGAAGGCGATGCGATGGCCAAAGGTCTTGAGCAGCTGAAAGCGATTCGCGAGCGTCTGAAAAATGCCCGTCTCGATGACACCTCAAGCGAATTCAACACTCAGCGCGTTGAGTGTCTGGAGCTGGATAACCTGATGGAAACGGCTTACGCCACCGCGGTGTCTGCAAACTTCCGTACCGAAAGCCGTGGCGCACATAGCCGCTTCGACTTCCCGGATCGTGATGATGAAAACTGGCTGTGCCATTCCCTGTATCTGCCAGAGTCGGAATCCATGACGCGTCGTAGCGTCAATATGGAACCGAAACTGCGTCCGGCATTCCCGCCGAAGATTCGTACTTATTAATGCGGAGACAGGAATATGAAACTCGAGTTTTCAGTTTATCGTTATAACCCGGACGTTGACGATGCTCCGCGCATGCAGGATTACACCCTGGAAGCGGAAGAAGGTCGCGACATGATGCTGCTGGATGCATTGATGCAGCTGAAAGAAAAAGATCCAAGCCTGTCGTTCCGCCGCTCCTGCCGTGAAGGGGTTTGTGGTTCTGACGGTCTGAACATGAACGGGAAAAACGGTCTGGCATGCATCACGCCGATCTCCGCGCTGAATCAGCCGGGTAAGAAAATTGTTATCCGTCCGCTGCCTGGATTGCCGGTTATCCGCGATTTGGTGGTAGACATGGGGCAATTCTACGCACAGTATGAGAAGATTAAGCCTTACTTGTTGAATAATGGGCAAAATCCTCCGGCTCGTGAGCATCTGCAGATGCCAGAGCAGCGTGAGAAACTCGATGGCCTGTACGAGTGCATTCTCTGTGCATGCTGTTCGACCTCTTGCCCATCATTCTGGTGGAACCCGGACAAGTTTATCGGCCCGGCAGGCCTGCTGGCTGCGTATCGCTTCTTAATTGATAGCCGTGATACCGAAACCGACAGCCGCCTGGAAGGGTTAAGTGACGCTTTCAGCGTATTCCGCTGCCATAGCATCATGAACTGCGTCAGTGTATGTCCGAAAGGTCTGAACCCGACGCGCGCCATCGGCCACATTAAGTCGATGCTGCTGCAACGTAGTGCGTAAGTAGTCATTGTTGCCGGATGGCGACGTACCGTCTTATCCGGCCTACATCCCCGTAGGCCTGATAAGCGAAGCGCCATCAGGCAACAAAAATGCAGGAAACCTTTAAAAACTGCCAAATCTGCTTTCTCTCATGAGAAAGGGTGAGCGCAAAGCGCTTAAGACAGTTTCTAAAGGTTCCTTCGCGGGCCAGTGCAAATACAAGAGCTCGCAAGTGAACCCTGGGACGTGTGCTATACCGGCGTACGTCGTAGTTATCCACGGCGAAATAAGCATAAGATGCTTAAGGGATCACGATGCAGAACGGCGCAATGAAAGCCTGGCTGGACTCTTCTTACCTCTCTGGCGCGAACCAGAGCTGGATAGAACAGCTCTATGAAGACTTCTTAACCGATCCTGACTCTGTCGACGCTCACTGGCGTTCAATGTTCCAGCAGTTACCTGGTACCGGAGTCAAACCGGATCAATTTCATTCCAAAACACGTGATTATTTCCGTCGTCTGGCGAAGGATGCCTCACGTTACTCTTCTTCGATTTCCGACCCTGACACGAATGCGAAGCAGGTTAAAGTCCTGCAGCTTATCAACGCTTATCGCTTCCGTGGTCACCAGAACGCGATCCTCGATCCGCTGGGACTGTGGCAGCAGGATAAAGTGGCTGATTTAGATCCCGCTTTCCACGATCTGACTGAGGCCGACTTCCAGGAGAGCTTTAACGTAGGTTCTTTCGCCATCGGCAAAGACACGATGAAGCTCGGCGATCTGATTGATGCTCTCAAACAGACCTACTGCGGCCACATCGGCGCGGAATACATGCACATCACGAACACCGAAGAGAAACGTTGGATCCAACAGCGTTTTGAAGCGGGGCATGCGACCTTTAGCGCAGAAGAGAAAAAACGCTTCCTGAGCGAATTGACTGCGGCAGAAGGTCTGGAACGCTACCTGGGCGCGAAATTCCCGGGGGCAAAACGCTTCTCGCTGGAAGGCGGCGATGCGCTGGTACCGATGCTCAAAGAGATGATCCGCCATGCGGGCAAGAGCGGTACGCGTGAAGTGGTGCTGGGTATGGCGCACCGCGGTCGTCTGAACGTGCTGATCAACGTTCTGGGTAAACAGTCCCAGGAGCTGTTCGACGAGTTCTCCGGCAAGCATAAAGAACACCTCGGCACCGGTGACGTGAAGTACCACATGGGCTTCTCCTCCGACATCGAAACCGAAGGCGGCCTGGTTCACCTGGCGCTGGCGTTTAACCCGTCACACCTCGAAATCGTGAGCCCGGTGGTTATCGGTTCCGTGCGTGCGCGTCTGGACCGTCTGGACGAGCCAAGCAGCAATAAAGTTCTGCCGATTACCATCCACGGCGACGCCGCGGTAACCGGTCAGGGCGTGGTTCAGGAAACCCTGAACATGTCCAAAGCGCGTGGTTACGAAGTGGGCGGTACCGTTCGCATCGTTATCAACAACCAGGTGGGCTTCACTACGTCTAACCCACTGGATGCGCGTTCAACCCCATATTGCACCGATATCGGTAAGATGGTGATGGCGCCAATCTTCCACGTGAATGCGGATGACCCGGAAGCTGTTGCTTTCGTCACCCGTCTGGCGCTGGACTTCCGTAACACCTTTAAACGCGATGTGTTCATCGACCTGGTGTGCTACCGCCGTCACGGCCACAACGAAGCCGACGAGCCAAGCGCAACCCAGCCGCTGATGTATCAGAAAATCAAAAAGCATCCGACCCCGCGTAAAATCTATGCTGACAAGCTGGAAGCGGACAAAGTCGCGACGCTGGAAGATGCCACTGAGATGGTCAACCTGTATCGCGACGCGCTGGACGCGGGCGAATGCGTGGTGAAAGAGTGGCGTCCGATGAACCTGCACTCCTTTACCTGGTCGCCATACCTCAACCATGAGTGGGACGAAAGCTACCCGAACAAAGTTGAGATGAAGCGCCTGCAGGAGTTGGCTACCCGTATCAGTACCGTACCAGAAGCCATCGAAATGCAATCTCGCGTAGCGAAAATCTACGGCGACCGTCAGGCGATGGCGGCGGGCGAGAAGCTGTTCGATTGGGGCGGCGCGGAAAACCTGGCGTACGCCACGCTGGTCGATGAAGGCATTCCCGTCCGTCTGTCCGGCGAAGACGCTGGTCGCGGCACCTTCTTCCACCGTCACGCGGTAATTCATAACCAGTCTAACGGTTCTACCTACACTCCGCTGCAGCACGTGCATAACGGGCAGGGCGTATTTAAGGTGTGGGACTCCGTACTGTCTGAAGAAGCGGTTCTGGCATTCGAATACGGTTACGCGACGGCTGAGCCGCGCACGCTGACCATCTGGGAAGCGCAGTTCGGCGACTTCGCCAACGGTGCGCAGGTGGTTATCGACCAGTTCATCTCCTCCGGCGAGCAGAAATGGGGCCGTATGTGCGGTCTGGTTATGCTGCTGCCACACGGTTATGAAGGTCAGGGTCCGGAGCACTCTTCCGCGCGTCTGGAGCGCTATTTGCAGCTTTGCGCACAGCAGAACATGCAGGTTTGCGTACCGTCTACCCCGGCACAGGTTTATCACATGCTGCGTCGTCAGGCGCTGCGCGGGATGCGCCGTCCGCTGGTGGTGATGTCACCGAAATCTCTGCTGCGCCACCCGCTGGCGGTCTCTACGCTGGACGAGCTGGCAAACGGCACCTTTATGCCGGCCATCGGTGAGATTGACGAACTGGATCCGCAAAGCGTGAAACGCGTGGTGTTGTGCTCTGGTAAGGTTTACTACGACCTGCTGGAACAGCGTCGCAAGAACGATCAGAAAGATGTCGCTATCGTGCGTATCGAACAGCTGTATCCGTTCCCGCACCAGGCGGTACAAGAAGTGTTGAAATCTTATGCTCACGTGCATGATTTTGTCTGGTGCCAGGAAGAGCCGCTTAACCAGGGTGCTTGGTACTGCAGCCAACATCATTTCCGTGATGTGATTCCATTTGGTGCTGGTCTGCGTTACGCAGGTCGCCCAGCCTCCGCCTCACCGGCGGTAGGGTATATGTCCGTTCACCAGAAGCAGCAACAAGATCTGGTCAATGACGCGCTGAACGTCGATTAATTAAGGATACAAAATGAGTAGCGTAGATATTCTGGTCCCTGACCTGCCTGAATCCGTAGCAGATGCGACCGTGGCCACCTGGCATAAAAAACCGGGCGATGCGGTAGTTCGTGATGAGGTGCTGGTAGAAATCGAAACTGACAAAGTGGTACTGGAAGTACCGGCGTCGGCGGATGGCATTCTGGATGCCGTTCTGGAAGATGAAGGTACTACCGTCACCTCCCGTCAAATCCTGGGTCGCCTGCGTGAAGGCAACAGCGGTGGTAAAGAAACCAGCGCTAAAACTGAAAGCAAAGAGTCTACCCCGGCTCAGCGCCAACAGGCCTCACTCGAAGAGCAGAATAACGATGCGCTGAGCCCGGCGATTCGTCGCCTGCTGGCTGAGCACAATCTGGATGCCAGCGCGATTAAAGGCACCGGTGTTGGCGGTCGTCTGACCCGTGAAGACGTTGAGAAACACCTGGCGAAAGCACCGGCGAAAGCCGCTGCTGCACCGGCTGCGGCAGCCGCAGCGCCGGTTGCTCCGCTGGCAGGTCGCTCCGAGAAACGTGTTCCGATGACCCGTCTGCGTAAGCGCGTAGCCGAGCGTCTGCTGGAAGCGAAAAACTCTACCGCGATGCTGACGACCTTCAACGAAGTTAACATGAAACCAATCATGGACCTGCGTAAGCAGTACGGTGATGCGTTTGAAAAACGTCACGGTATCCGTCTGGGCTTCATGTCCTTCTACGTGAAGGCGGTAGTCGAAGCGCTGAAACGCTACCCAGAAGTGAACGCGTCTATCGATGGTGAAGACGTGGTTTATCACAATTACTTCGATGTGAGCATGGCGGTTTCTACGCCACGTGGCCTGGTGACTCCAGTACTGCGTGACGTTGATGCGCTCGGCATGGCTGACATTGAGAAGAACATTAAAGAGCTGGCGCTGAAAGGCCGCGACGGCAAACTGACTGTAGAAGACCTGACCGGCGGTAACTTTACCATTACCAACGGCGGCGTTTTCGGCTCCCTGATGTCTACCCCGATTATCAACCCGCCTCAGAGCGCGATTCTGGGTATGCACGCCATTAAAGACCGTCCGATGGCGGTTGATGGCAAAGTGGAAATTCTGCCGATGATGTACCTGGCACTGTCCTATGACCACCGTCTGATCGATGGGCGCGAGTCTGTAGGCTTCCTGGTGGCAATTAAAGAGCTGTTAGAAGATCCAACCCGTCTTCTGCTGGACGTGTAGTAAAGAGTCGCCCGAGCGTTGTTTCGCTCGGGCTATCTGAACGAAAAAATCCAGACAACAACTCAACAACATTTTATAGGATGGATAGAACACATGAACTTACATGAATATCAGGCAAAACAACTCTTTGCCCGCTATGGCTTACCGGCTCCGGTGGGTTATGCCTGTACTACTCCGCGTGAAGCAGAAGAAGCCGCTTCAAAAATCGGCGCTGGCCCGTGGGTAGTGAAATGTCAGGTTCACGCTGGTGGCCGCGGTAAAGCGGGCGG